>DASUHB010000063.1 GCA_036273715.1 Gemmatimonadaceae bacterium | reverse complement strand
TCGCTGCCACGCGAGGGAGGGTGCGTTGTTCGCGCGCGTGACCTACCCCAGATACGTGAACGATGATGTTTGGACGTCCATGGCTGCGATCTTCCCCATCCCTTACATCCTTTTCGTTTTCCTTTGAACCCTTTGTCGTGGCGACTCGGCTCCGCGCTCACAAGTGATCGCGCGAGGACCAGGTCTCCTCGAAGACGGGTCCAGGATAACAAAAAATCAAAGCCTTGGTTTTGCTCGTGTCGTGTCGGCTGTGTCCATGCTGTGTCCGCTCTTCATGAGCGTAGCACTCTGCCTACTTGTCTGGCTCGAGGCACCGCATCGCGTACAGCAATCTCGGCTGCGCTCCCTCGCCAGCACTGGTGCGCGCCGGTATGATTGCGCGTCCGATTAGGCCGCGTCCAACATGCCGAATCGCAATCGAGTCGCAACCTGTACAGTGCTTCTGCTCGTTCTCGCCGCGGGCACCGACGCGCGTGCGCAGGACTCGGTCGCCTACCGCAACGCAGCCCTCCCGGTCGACGCCCGCGTTCGAGACCTCTTGGCCCGCATGACGCTCGAAGAAAAGTTTTGGCAGTTGTTCATGATTCCGGGCGATCTCGACGACAGCACGCACGACTTCTCACATGGGATCTTCGGCCTCCAAGTCGACCCCAAGCACGCCGCACTCCCTCCCAAGCCGCCTCGCGCGGCTCCCCTGGAAAAAACGACGCGTTCTGGAGACGGCACCGCGCGATCGAACGACACGCCGAGTGCGGACGACATCGCGGCCGCCGCCGCCCGCACCGACGCCGAGCGCATCGATGCTATCCAGCGCTACTTCGTGCTGCACACGCGACTCGGCATCCCGATCATTCCATTCGACGAGGGCGTACACGGGCTCGTGCGCGATGGGGCCACGGATTTTCCCGCCGCGATCGCCCTCGCGGCCACGTTCGACACGTCGCTCGTTAGGCAGGTGGCCGGCGTCATCGCCGTCGAGGCGGCGAGCCGCGGGATCCGGCAGCTGCTGTCGCCCGTAGCGAACATCGCCACCGACGTGCGCTGGGGCCGCGTCGAAGAGACGTACGGCGAAGATCCGTTTCTCGCGGCACGGATGACCGGCATCTATGTCCACGCGCTCGAGCATGCCGGCGTGATCGCGACGCCAAAACATTTCGTCGCCAACATCGGTGCGGGCGGGCGCGACAGCTATCCGATCGACGTTGGCCGGCGCACGCTCGAGGAAACGTATTTTCCGCCGTTTCGCACCGCGCTGACGAACGGCGCGCAGTCCATCATGACGGCGTACAACTCCGTGGGCGGCGTGCCGGCCACGCAAAACCACCACCTGCTCACCGACGTGCTCCGCCGCGATTGGGGATTCACAGGATTCGTGATCTCCGATGCGGCCGCGACCAGCGGCGCGACAGTGCTGCATCACACCGAGCCTAACACACCGATCGCGGCGCGCGACGCGTTCGAGGCCGGATTGGACGTCGTGTTCCAGTCGTCGTGGCCGCAGTATCGCCCGTATTGGCGCGCCGTCGCCGACTCACTGGTACCTCCAGCGGTGATCGACAGCGCCGTGGCCGCGGTGCTCCGTGCGAAGTTTTCCCTCGGACTGTTCGACCACCCGTACGCCGATCCGAGCGCCGCGGCGCGCGAGGCCGGCGACGCGACGCACCGCGCGCTGGCACGAACCGCCGCCCGCGAAGGCATCGTGCTGCTCCGGAACCGCCGCGCGCTGCTTCCGTTAGGCAAGGACATTCGCCGCATCGCCGTCATCGGCGTCGATGCAGCCGAGGCGCGCACCGGCGGCTACAGTCCACGAGGCGTGGCGCGCGTCTCCATCGTGGACGGCATCCGCGCCGCCCTGCCGCGGACACGCGTGATGTATGCGCCAGGACCGGGTCGCCTCTCGCCGGAAGTCGTTCCCGTGCCCGCCGTGGCGTTGGGCGCGCCTCCGAACGATACGCTGTCCCGTGGACTCCGAGCCGAGTACTTCGACAACATCGATCTCGCCGGCGAGCCGCGCCTCGTGCGCGCCGATTCGCAGGTGGATTTCGCGTGGACGCTCGAGTCGCCGGGGCGCGGCATCCCGCTCGACTGGTATTCCGCCCGGTGGACCGGAACCATCACCGTCCCGCGCGGAACGCCCGCCGCCACGCGGTTAGGCATCGTGGGCAACGACGGCTACCGGCTCTGGCTCGATGGAACGCTGCTCATCGACGACTGGCGGAAGCAAAGCGTCGGCACCACACTCGAATCCGTATCCCTGCGCCCGGGCACGCGCCATACGATCCGTCTCGAGTACTTCGAGACCAGGGGCAACGCGCGCCTCACGCTCGTGTGGAACGCCGGCGTGCCTAACCACTGGCAGCCGGACATCGACAGCGCCGTGACCATCGCTCGGCGAGCCCAGGCTGCCATTGTCGTCGCCGGCGTCAAAGAAGGCGAGTTCCGCGACCGCGCACTCCTGGCGCTGCCCGGCCACCAAGAGCAGTTGATTCGGGCCGTCGCGGCCACCCGCACGCCGGTCGTGGTGGTCTTGGTCGGCGGCAGCGCCATCACAATGAGCAACTGGCTCGCTCGTGTTCGCGCCGTGTTGGATGTGTGGTACCCTGGCGAGCAGGGCGGCAACGCGGTTGCCGATGTCCTCTTCGGCGATGCCGACCCTGCCGGCCGCCTGCCCGTCACATTCCCGATCGCGGAAGGTCAGCTTCCGTTAGTCTACGACCACTGGCCCACCGGCCGCGGCGACGATTATGTCGACCTCACCGGGCATGCCCTCTTCCCGTTCGGCTACGGACTCAGCTACACGACGTTCGCCTACTCGCAGCTCGCCGTCACACCCGACTCGATCGCGCCGGGCGGCACAGCACGCGTGACGTGCCGCGTGAAAAACACCGGCGCCCGCGCCGGCGACGAGGTCGTGCAGTTGTACCTGCAGGACGAGTTGGCGCCCGTGGCGCGGCCTGTGATCCAGCTCGCCGGATTCGCGCGCATTCACCTCGCGGCCGGCGAAGAGCGCGAAGTGAGCTTTCCGCTCGACGCGTCCGAACTTTCGATGCTCGATTCTGCCATGCACCGTGTAGTCGAGCCCGGCACATATCGCCTGGCTCTCGGCGCGTCGTCTGTCGACATCCGTCTTCGCGGCACGCTCGTCGTCCAATGATCGAGGCGGTTCGTACGCGCCGTTGACCTCGTCCCCACATTGCCCTTGTCCGGTCAACCGGGACATGGCAAGTTGATGAATACCTGCACACGCGACGTCGACATACCGTGCAGTGTAGGAGAGAGACCATGCGGGCCCACTCGATCGCCGCACATTCCGTCCTGATGCACCGCGTGTGCACCCTGGGATCGGTTGTGACCATGCTCTGGAGCATGAGCGGGCCACCGCCGCTTGCCGCGCAGAGCGAGGGTCGCCCTGGCTCCGTCGACGCCGTCGTTCGCGACACGACCGGCGCCGGCGTCGCCGGGGCCGAGTTGTCGATTGCCGGCACGACGGTGAGAGGCTTCACCGATGACGACGGCCACCTGCACCTTGGCCCCATCGCCCCCGGACCCGCGCGCCTAACGGTACGCCGCCTCGGCTTCCGCGCCACGACAGTGGATGTCACGATCGCCGCGAACCGCGCGACGGTGGATACCGTGCAGTTGGTACAAGTCGCCCACCGCCTGGATCCGATCACCGTGCGCAGCAGCATCCACGCGTATAGCTCGCGCATGATGGGATTCTATGAGCGGCGCAGCCAGGGGTTGGGCCACTTTTTCACGCGGCAGCAGATCGAAGACGCGAACCCCCGGTTTCTCACGGACATGTTCCGCCGAATTCCGGGCGTACAGCTCGCATCGACCGACATCATCCAGCACGCCGTGCGGATGCGCGGCGCGCGGGATTGTCCCCCGCTGCTCTGGCTGGATGGCGCACCCGCGGCGGCGGCCGAGTACGATCTGGACACCATCGACCCGCTGTCGGTGGAAGCCATCGAGGTCTATAGCGGTCCATCAGAAGTGCCGCTGCAGTTCAAGCCGCCCATGGATGTGCAAGCCTGCGGCGTGATCGTGATCTGGACGCGGCAGGGCGAGCCCCAGCACGCGTATGCGAAAGCGGCGCCCGCTCCCAATCAGATCGTGAAGATGATCGACTCGCTCAAGGTCTACACCGCCGATGAAGTCGACACGCCCGCGCACCAGGACACGAGCGTTCACGTGCAGCCGTTCTATCCCGAAGGCCTGTTCATGAGCGGCAAGAGCGGACGCGTCGTCGCGGAGTTCGTCGTCGATACCTCGGGCGCCGTGGCGATGGGCACGTTCAGCGCCATCTCGTCCACCGACCCCGACTTCACCAACTCCGTTAGGCAGGCGCTGCGGCAGGCGGTCTACGTCCCCGCGGTGCGCAAGGGGCAGAAAGTGCAGCAGGTGGTCGAGCAGCCGTTCACGTTCGTCGCGGACAGCGCGCTGCTGCGCCACCTGAAAGGACGCTCCTGACCGCCTGACCGCCGGCCGGCGCGGTCAGCCCGGCCGCGCCGCGCGGGCCATGAGCACCATGCCCGCGACGACGACCGCCGTGCCAACCACCCGTGCCCCACCGCGACCCGAGGGCACGAGGCGTTCGACCGTCACTGCCGCAGTCAGCGCCGCCATCGCGCCGACATCCATCAGGCCGACCACCGCCAACACTGCGATCAAGTTGGCGCAGCTCCGGCAACAGTGCAGACCGAGACGCACCCCGTGCCGCCACGAGGCGGCGGCGCTCGTCGGCCGACCGCCGAGCACCGGCGCCCGTCGCGCGGCGGCGAGGTGCCGCGTCTTCCACGAGGTGAACTGGAACGTGCCGGCGAGCAGCACGACCACTCCGCCCAACAGCGACGACGCCACCGGCCGGCCGCGGCCGGCCGCCGACAGCGCCGCGCCTAACGGACATACCAGGAAGCCGGCCGCCGCCCACACGGCGCAGTAGCCCCCGCCGGCCAGCACCGCCATCCACATCGGCCGCGCCGCGCCCGCGCGGGCGGCGGCGCGCCGATAGCGCCAGAGCGCCGGCACGAGCGATGGCAGCATCATCGCCGCCATCATGGCTGTCCACATCCCGATGGAACAGAGAGCGGCGGAGAGCCACGTCGCGCCGGGCTGCGGCATTCCCGGCATGGACACGTTAGGCATAGCGTGCTCAGCGCGCGCCGTATTCGTCCCGGCGGCGCAGCCACGCGCCGGATTCGTTCCGCCCCTTGGGCGCGCGGTCCAGCCACTGGTACATGCCCCACAACCCGTCGAGCCCGCGCGCGTACGTCGAGTACGTGTGGTACACGGTGTCACCCTCGCGCGCAAAGCTGCTCATCCCGGGCATCTCGCGCTCAGCCGGGTTCTTCGACGGCTGCAGGCGCCGGTAATTGTACTCCATGTTGCCCTCGCGCGTCTGCTGCTCGGTGAACGACACGTTGAAGTCGGAGTTGAAATCGCTGCCGAACGACGACGCCCAGGGGAAGGTCCATCCCATCCGCCGTTGGTACGCCCGGATCTTGTCGAGTGGCGCGCGCGACACTGCCCACAGCATCACGTCGTGATTCGCCAGATGCGTCGCGATACCGTTGAATCCATCGGCAATCGCCGAGCACGAGGGGCATCCGACGACGTCATGCGGACCGAGCATGAAATGGTAGACCAGAAGTTGCGAGCGGCCCTGGAACAGCTCGCCCAACGATGCCGCGCCCTGCTCCGTCTCGAACCGGTACTCCTTCGTCATTGGGACCCACGGCAGCTCCTGGCGCCGGCGAGCGACCTTGTCGCTCAGTCGCGTTAGCTCCTTCTCCTCCTCGAGCAGTTCGAGTCGTGCGGCAAGCCATTGTTCGCGTGTCCCGCTGGTGTGTGTCGACATGGTCGTTCTCCTTGTGCCGGATCGCCCGGGCTCGTGTTGGTCATCGGGGTGATTGGTGCATCCCCGTCACGAGCTATGTTTAGTGCCGACCGTGGCCCGGGTGAGAGTGACACGTATGTCGCGATTCCATAAATGGACTCGCTAATCGCAGCGGCCGCGCGCGCCCTGACAGCGGGGGACGCGCTCGGCGCGCTCAACCTCATCGCGCTGCGCAACGATGCGCCGGCGCTGGCGTTGCGCGGCATTGCGATGGCGCAGCTCGGCGATCTCTCGCGCGCGAGGACGCTCCTGCGAAGCGCACAGCGTGCGTTCCGCCCGACGGACGCCGTGGCGCGCGCCCGATGCGTGGTGGCCGAGGCGGAAATCGCGCTCGCGACCCGGGAGCTCGGCTGGCCGGCGCGGTCGCTGGAGGCCGCGCGCGCCACGCTCGACGCCCACGGCGACCGGTTGAACGCCGCGCACGCGCGCTACCTTTCCGTTAGGCGGATGCTCCTGATCGGACGCCTCGACGACGCCGAGGCGGCGCTGATCGCGCTCGATCCGGGGCCGCTCCCGCCCGCCTGGCAGACCTCCCACTACCTTGCCGTCGCCGGCATCGCGATGCGGCGCCTGCGCTCGAACGCCGCGCGGTCCGCCCTGGCACGCGCCGCGCGGGCGGCAGAGCGCGCGGGCATCACGGGACTCACCGCCGAAGTCGAGCGCGCATTCGAGGCGCTCGAGGCGCCGGCGGCTCGCCTGATCGCGAACGGCGTCGAACGCCTGCTGCTGCTCGAGGATGTGGAACGCGTGTTCGCGTCCAACGCGCTCGTCGTGGACGCGTGCCGACTCGTCGTACGCGATCCGGGAACGATGGTGTCGCTCGCCGGCCGGCCGCTGCTGTTCGCGATCGTCCGCGCGTTAGGCGAAGCCTGGCCGGGCGGGGCCACGCGCCGCGACTTGCTCGCGCGGGCGTTCGGCGCCAAGTTTGTGGACGAATCGCACCGCGCGCGACTCCGCGTGGAGATCGCGCGCTTGCGGCGAATACTCAGACCGCTCGCCGGCGTGACTGCTACCGAGGACGGGTTCGCGTTGGCGCCGAAGCGGCGGCGCGTCGTCGTGCTCACACCGCCTGTCGATGGACACTCCGCCGCCGTGCTCGCGTTCCTCGCCGATGGTGAATCCTGGTCGAGCTCGGCGCTCGCACTGGCACTCCGGACGAGTCAACGCACCGTGCAGCGCGAGCTGGACCGCCTCGCCTCGGCGGGGAAAGTGCAGTCCGTTGGGCGCGGACGCGCGCGTCGATGGTCGACGCCGCCCGCGGTAGGATTCACGACGACCCTGCTGCTGCCGACACCACTTCCCACTGCGTGAGGTCCACGCATGTCTCGATCGCGCGCCGAAATCGTGAGGGAATACGGCCCGTTTCCCGGCATCGCACGCGTCAACGGCGTCACCTACGACGGCCGCAACGTGTGGCTCGCGTCCGGCGACAAGCTGCACGCCATCGATCCGGCGAGCGGCGACCCGATTCGTTCGATCGACGTGCCGTCACATGCCGGAACGGCGTTCGACGGCACCCATCTGTATCAGCTCGCCGGTGACCAAATTTACAAAGTTGATCCCGAAACGGGCCGCGTTGTCAAAACCATCCCGGCACCTTCCAACGACGGCAGCGCCGGCCTCGCATGGGCCGAGGGCACGCTCTGGGTGGGTCAATATCGGGAGCGGAAAATTTACGAGGTGGATCCGGAGACGGGCGCAATCAAGCGAACCATCGAATCGAACCGGTTCGTTACCGGTGTCACATGGGTTGACGGCGAATTGTGGCACGCCACCTGGGAGAACGACGAGAGCGACGTGCGACGCGTCGATCCGCGAACCGGTGCCGTGCTCGAGACGATTGACATGCCTCGCGGCACCGGCGTGTCGGGACTCGAGTCAGATGGCGCCGATCGTTTTTTCTGCGGCGGCGGAGCGAGCGGCAAAGTGACCGCAGTACGACGGCCGCGACGCGCCGCCGCGGGTAACGGCCGTTAGGCGGACCCACATTTTAGAACGGCGTCTGAATTGCGTTCGCGCTTGTCGGAGACAGCGGGCAATCGTGCGCGATGTCGGGGCCGGAAATCCGGCTCCTCTGTCGAGGGTGCAAAGGATACGAAAAGGATCGGACGGGGAGGAGATTGCCTCTGCCCAAGGCGCGGAGGGTGACCGATACGCTCATGTCGACACGGACACGACCGGACACGACGGACACGACAGGTGAGGCGGTTTGTATCCTCTCAATGGGCTGGTGAACTACCCGGTGTTTTCTTGTAAGAAGGGTCCTCGGGGAATTTCGGGGAAAGCAGGTCGGTACACGTCGGCGCACTATGTCCGGCTGGAAGAGCGACGTGAGGACTAACTGGAGGCCTGTGTGGAGAGCTTCTTCGCTCTGTGTGAAGGATAACTACGAGGATACCAGAGATGGGGTCGGTGCATATGCAACCTCAGCGACGCGTCGTTAGGCGTGGAGATGCGCCGACCCCATCTCTTGCATCCTCGTCGTTATCCTTTTGAGCCTTTGTCATAGGCGTCTCCATGTGGCGTTTGGGTGAGCCTCGCCACCCGGTCACTGCCCTCGCGCCTCAGGGCTCAGTACGCCTTCCCACACCTCGAGATCACCCGCACGAAATCCCGAAGACCCGTAAAAAAAAACTGAGACTTGGACCGCGCGAGATCAGGCACGCACTGCGGCCGAACGATCCGGTCGTGTCCGTCGTGTCCGGTCGTGTCCGTGTCCAAATGAGCGTATCAGCCAGCCCTACGCCCTGGGCACCACACTCTCCTTTGAGCCGCGGCAATCCTCCCGTCCAGACGCAGCTCTCTCTCTCTAGAGCACGGTGAGCGAGTCTGACTCGGCCGACAGCGCATCGAGATACTGCTGCATCTCGCGCGCGCGCTTCTCGCCTTCACGCTTGGCCGCGTCGCTCTGGAGCAGCTTGGGCATCTCCGTCATCTGCTGCTTGATGACCGCCACCGCATGCGCCAGGTCCGGCGTGAACTTCTCGCGTGTGGTGAGCGAGATGATGCGCGCCACGTCGATCGCGCCCATGAAGTCGAGGATGTCCGCATCGCGAAACAGCACCGCCACCCGGAGCGTGTCGGGCGGACGGTAATACTGATGGTGATCGATGATCTCCTTCACCAGCGCCGACTTCTGCATCGGGAAACCCGCATCGCGCAGGATGCTGTCAACGAGCTGGATCGAGCGGTCGCCATGGTCGACGCCGGGCACGGCATACGGCGGGATACCGCCCATGTCGTGCAGGTACGCAGCGGCGTAGAGGGCGTCGTCATCCACCGTTAGGCCCTCGGCCCTGGCGAGCGCGAGGGTCATCTCGTAGTCGCGGCGGCCGTGCGCCGGCCCCCACGCCGTGTGCTGCAGGTGCGCCTCGGCAAAGGCGCGCACTTTGGCGCGCCACGGCGCCTCCGTCGTGTCGGCCGCTGCCCGCCTAACGGCGGCGGCAGGCCGGGACGCCGGTCGAGCGGCCGCCAGGACCGCCCCGGCCGCGAGCAGGACGACTGCCGTGAGGAAACCGCGACGACGCCTGCCAAGGTCACGCATGGGGAGCTCGCGAGTGAACGTGAGAGGTGTCCGCGGCGTCCGGCGCTGCGGGCCGCGGGAGTACATCGGGATCGCCTTCGCCTAACGAAGTGGGCGCGCCGCCCGGACGCCGGCGCGTGAACAGCCAGAGCGCATAGAGCGCGAGCGGCGGAACGCCGATCCACAGCGCCATCTGGCCCAGCGAGGCGGTGGCCTCGTGCGCCACCCGCCCGGACATCGTGACGGTGATCTTCAACACCGTGTTGGCCATCGACACCGAGACGTTCGCGGTGTCCTTCGGAGCGCTCGCCGCCCGGCTGATCGCCAGGATCGTGGGCGTCAACGTGACGGCGGCCAATCCGATCCAATAGACCACCCACGCCGTCACGACGTGCGCGGGACGCCACCGTGCCAAGAATGCCTTCATGCCCGCCTCCGCCGAAAACACGCCCCTTGAGATTCAAACGACTGTTTAATACAATTGTTTGAATTCGCTGTCCGGCCGAACTCGCACTTGCCGGTCTGGAGCCCGACACCACCATGACCCGAAAGCAGCTGGCCGCCGGAGGAGGCGCCGCCCTCCTCGCCGCCATCGTCATCAGCTATTTCGTCACCCGTCCACCCACCTCGCTCGTGCTCACCGGCGTCGTCACCACCAACGACGTCATCGTGAGCCCGCAGGTGGGCGGCCAGATCAACAAACTCCTCGTGAACGAAGGCGACTCGGTCACACAGGACCAGCTCCTGGCCGTGCTCGCACCCGGCGAGCTCGCCGCCGATCAGACCTACTACGCGCAGAACGCGCAGGCGATGGCGTCGCAGGTCAATCAGAGCGCCTCCGATCTCAAATATCAAGAAACGCAGGCCGACCAACAGCTGCGCCAGAGCGAAGCGACGCTCGCCGCGGCGATCGCACAAGCCACCATGGACTCTGCGACCATGGTGAACGCGAAGCAAGTCTACGATCGCTACGGCCCGCTGCTCAACGCCGGCGCCGTGTCGTCACAGCAGGTCGACTCCGCTCGAACGGGATACACCGTCGCGCTCTCGCGGTTCGAGGCGTCGTCCCGGCAGGTGGAAGCGCAGCGTGCCGCCGTGGCGCTGGCTCGCGCCGCCGAGGACCAGGTTGCGGCCAAGCGCAGCGCGCTCACTGGAGCGCGACGGGCGCAGGCCGCGGCCCAGGCACAAACGCGCAAAGCCGACGTGCGCCTCGCCTACACCGAGCTGCGCGCGCCGATGGCCGGAATCGTCGATGTCCGCGCCGCGCGCGCCGGCGAATACGTCACCGCCGGCCAGCCGGTGGTCACGCTCATCAATCCGGACAGCCTGTGGGTGCGCGCCGACGTCGAAGAGACGTACATCGACCGCGTCCGGTTAGGCGATCACCTTACTGTCCGGCTTCCGTCAGGCCAGGAGCGCCAGGGCACGGTGTTCTTCCGCGGCGTGGACGCCGATTTTGCCACGCAGCGGGATGTGAGCCGCACCAAGCGGGACATCAAGACGTTCGAAATCCGGCTGCGCGTCGACAACCATGACCGCGCCCTCGCCGACGGCATGACGGCCTACGTCATCTTCCCGCTCGCCCAACGGCATTCGCCGTGACGATCGCAATCGCCGTTCGCGACATCGTGAAACGCTTCGGCGACTTCACGGCGGTGGACGGCATCTCGTTCGCCGTCGAAGACGGAGAGACGTTCGGCCTCCTCGGCCCCAACGGTGCCGGGAAGTCGACGCTCATTCGCATGCTCACCACGCTGCTGCTGCCGACCTCGGGCACGGCGCTCGTCGCCGGATACGACATCGTCAAAGAGGCCGATAGCGTGCGCCGCGCGATTGGTGTGATTC
Organism: Gemmatimonadaceae bacterium; assembly: GCA_036273715.1. Classification (NCBI taxonomy): domain Bacteria; kingdom Pseudomonadati; phylum Gemmatimonadota; class Gemmatimonadia; order Gemmatimonadales; family Gemmatimonadaceae; species Gemmatimonadaceae bacterium. Next base: position 56,344 of record DASUHB010000063.1, on the reverse strand, counting down.
CGCAGGCGCTGACGAGCGACCTCGATCTCACCGCCCAAGAAAACCTGTTGATTTTCGCCAAGCTGTACGGCGTGCCGCGCGAGCGCCGCAAGGCGCTCATCGCGGACCTGCTCGCCGCGGTGGAGCTGAGCCAGTGGGCGGACAAGCCGGTGAAGAATCTCTCCGGCGGCATGCGGCGCCGCGTGGAGATTGCGCGCGGCTTGGTGCACGAGCCGCGCATTCTCTTTCTCGATGAGCCGACCACGGGCCTGGACCCTGTGTCGCGCACGTCGGTGTGGGAGATGCTGCGCGCAATCAAGGCCGACCGCCGCCTCACGGTGCTGCTCACGACGCACTACATGGACGAAGCGGACAAGCTGTGCGACCGCATCGCGATCGTGGACCACGGCAACCTTATGGCGCTCGACTCGCCGATGAAGCTCAAAGCCGCGATCCCCGGCGAGAACACGCTCGAGGCGAGCTTCGCCGGCGCGCCGGCCGATTGGCGGGAGCAGTTAGGCGCGCTGCCGGGCGTGATGCGGGTCGAGGGGGAGCCGCCGGTGTTCCGCCTCGTGTCCACGAGCGGGCCGGAGACGACCAACGCGCTCATGTCGGCGGCCGCGCGCGCCGGCGTCACGATCGGCTCGCTGTCGGTGCAAAGCACGTCGTTGGACGACGTGTTCGTGCACTACACGGGCCACCAACTTCGCGACGCCCTCCAGGAACCCGCGCCGACCGACAGCCGCTTCATGATGAGGCGTTAGGCAGATGCAGCGGACCTGGGCCATCATCGAGCGCGACCTGCGCCGCTTCCGCCGCAGCCCGGCGCTCATCATCATGTCGCTGCTGATGCCCGTGGTGCAGCTCGTCGTGCTGGGCTACGCGTTCGGCGGCAACGTCAAACACCTCAAAGTCGCCCTGGTGGACGAAGACGGCGGCGTGCCGGCCGTGCGGCTCCACGCGCTGACCAACGCCGTTGCCGAAAACGCACAGACGTTCGAGACCATCCCGTACAGCGACCGCGGACAGGCGCTCGCCGCCCTCCGCAACGGCCGCGTGAACGGGGTGCTCACCATTCCGCCTGGATTCTCGCGGCGCGTGTTGTCGCGCGACGACCCGCGTGTCGCGTTGATCGAGGACAATACCGATAACTTCGTTACGGCCGCGCTGTCCGGCACGTTCACCAGTCTGTTAGGCGCGTACAATCGGCCACCGGCGACATCGGATCGCGTCTCACAGGATCCGACGCTCGAGACCGTCGAGCTCTACCCGTACGTGCCGTACATCCAGTACCTCCTGCCGGGCTCGATCGTGATGTCGATCTTCATGATGGTGATGATCGGCGGCGGGATCATTTACATCGATGACAAGGCGCGCGGGCTGCACGAGGGCTATCTCGTCACGCCCATCACCCGGCTCGAGCTCATCTTCGGGTTCAACATTGCGGGCGCGATCAAGGCGATCATCGCCGGTTCGGTGCTCATGACCATCGGCTCGCTCATCGCCGGCATTCCCGATCCGTTCGCGCCCGTGCGCCTGATCCGCCTTTTCATCGTGATCGCCGTCGCCTCGGTGGCGCTCGTGAGCATGATGTTCCTGCTCATGGTGCGCATGAACGATCCGCTGCTGCCGCGCGCGCTGTTCGGCGTGCTGAACACGCTGCTCTGGTTCCCGAGCGGCGCGATCTATCCGCAGCAGGCCTTTCCGAAATGGATGCGCGTTCTCGCCACGGTGGATCCGTTCACCTACGCGGTACACGCGCTCAAGAGTTTGCTGCTCAAGAACACCGGCTTCTCGGCGATCTGGTTCGACCTGGTGTATCTCGCGGTGTTCTCGGTGCTGACGATGATTGCGGCCACCCTGCTGTTCAAGCGGACGCTGTCGTGAGGACGCGCACTGCGCCGCCTCGCGCACGCCGGCCGGATGCGGCGACGCGGGACCGGCTGCTGGCGGAGGCCACGCGTCTTTTCGCCCAACGCGGCTTCCATGCGGTGAGCGTGCGCGACATCGCGCGCGCCGCGCGCGCGAACGTGGCCGCGGTGAACTACCATTTCGACGGCAAGCTCGGCCTCTATCGCGCCGTCGTGCGCGCTGCCGTTGAAGCGATGCGCGCCGGGGACGACGCGTTCCTCACCGCGGCGCGCGACGCCTCGCCCGAGGAGCAGTTGCGGACGTACGTCATGGGCTACCTGCCTCGCATCGCGTCGAGCGACGATCGCACCGCGTGGATTCACGATCTCATGCGGCACGAAATGTCGGAGCCCACACCGCTCGCTCCGTGGATCGCGGCGCACGGGATTTTGCCGCGGATCGAATATCTGGCGGGCGTGGTGGTGCAGCTGCTCGACTGCAAGCCTAACGACAGGCGCGTGGCTCGCTGCGTGATCAGCGTGCAGGCCCAGTGCCTGTTCTATCGGCCTGATCGGTTCCGGGCAGCGGCGTTCAAGGGCTGGCCGCTCTCCGATGCGGAGCTCGCCGCGGTGGCGGCGCACATCGTCGAGTTTTCGCTCGCCGGGATCGAGCGGATCGCCAAGCAACGTTAGGGATCGAGCGTTGCCGCGGCCAGCCGCTTCTTCATCAGGGCTTCGACCTCGGCGATCTCGCGAGGCACGCCGCTCGAGATGCGCTCGGGCCCGGTCGCCGTCATGAGGTAGTCGTCTTCGATACGCACGCCGATGTTCTGATAGCGTTCCACCGCCGGCCTAACGCGCGCGATGAACGCGCGGTTGCGCGGCGTGTCGGGCAGCGCGTCGAGTGTGCGCGTCGTGATGTAGATGCCGGGTTCGAGCGTGAACGCGTCGCCCACGCGGTAGGTCCCGTCGCCGTAGTAGAATTGCGCCGGGTCGTGCACCGCGAGGCCGAGTCCGTGGCTGATGCCGTGAATCATCCAGATGCCGGCCTGTGAGCACGCGCGCGGCACCTTCGCACAGTCGGCGCCTCCCGGCGGATCCAGCTGCGCATTCACGCTGTCGATGAGGCCGAGCATGGCGAGCCCCCGCGCGCGCACCGCAACCGACGAATCCTGCGCCGCTTGCGCGCTCGCACCCGGCTTCGCCACGCGCTCGGCTGCCGCCTGCGCATCGCGTACCAGCTGATAGATGGTGCGCTGCGCCGCCGTGAACACACCGCTCACCGGCAGCGTGCGCGTGATGTCCGCCGCATATCCCTCGTACTGCGTGGCGGCATCGATCACCACGACGTCGCCGGGCCGAGCGACCGACGTGTCCTGCATGTAGTGCAACTGTGTGCTGTTGAGCCCCGCCCCGACGATGGACCCGTACGCAGGGCGGTCGCCGCCTAACCGCTTGAACGTGTACTCGGCGACGGCCTGCCAGTCGTATTCGTGGTGCGGCTCCGGCGACTGCATCATCGCGCGATGGCCCGCCGCGCTGATCGCCGCCGCCTTACGCAGCAGCGCCATCTCCGCCGGCGACTTGCGCGCGCGGAGCTGGTCGACGATCGGCTCCGCATCCTTCACCGCCAGCGACGAATGCGCGGCGGCGAACGACTTCATGAACTGCTGCCCGCGCGTGAGGCTGTCCTGGGCGGCGAAATCGTCGTCGGCAACGTCGCGGATCGCGTACACGGGGAGTCCGGTCGCGGCGAGCGAATCCGTCACCGATCGGAGCGCCGCGAGCGGCCTCGCCGTTAGGCCATCCTCGCGCGCGATCGTCGCCGAATCGGGCCGAAACCCATAGTAGAACGCCAAGTGCGCGCTCACGGGCGTCGTGAAGAGCGTGGTCGTTTGCCGTCCGTCCCGGATCACCATCACGAACGCCGCATCCGGCTGCTGGAACCCCGTCAGGTAGCGGAAGGATGCAAGCTGATAAAACGGCCCGAAATCCGTGACCGGCGTGCGTGCGCCGAAGGCGATGACGATGCCGCTGTCGAGACGCGCCGCGAGCGCATCGCGCCGCGCAGCGTACTCGTGTTGCGTGATCTGCGCGGAAACGGGGACGCCGGCCGGCAACGCCACCGCGAGCGCTAAGGCACGACGTTGGACGAAACGCATCATGGGACGCACGTAATCCTCGATGAAGAAGTCGCTCGGTCCGCGAGCAATGGCCAACAAGTGGTCAGGACTATAGCGTGGCGCCGGACAAGCGGTAATCCCCGCGACGAACCTTCAATACCGATAGATCAGCGCCGGTCCGCCGAAGAATTCCATCTCGCCGTCTAACGTGGCGCCGAGGGATTGCGCGACGCGAATCGAACCCGCGTTTCCCGGCCGGATCACGCTGATGATGCTCGTGCGCCCCAGAACCTCGCGCGCGAACGCGAGCGCCGCAGCGGCGCCTTCCCGCGCGTAGCCGCGTGCCCAATATGATCTGCCGAGCGTGTACGCGATCTCGAAGCCCGGCCAGCCTTCGGGCTGCTGGCAGCCGATGCGGCCGATGAGCGCACCGGTCGCTCGCTCCTCGACCGCCCACAGCCCATAGCCGAACAGCATCCAATGACCGAGGATGACCGCCATCTGCCGCCACGCTTCCTCGCGCGACAAGGCGTGTCCGTCGCCGAGGTGCTTCGTCACCTCGGGATCGCCGACGATCGGCGCATACTGCTCGAGGTCCCGTTGCTCGAACGCACGCAGAATGAGACGGTCGGTCGTGAGCGTGGGAATCGTGATCATGTGCTTGCCCTTGGACGGTCGCGGGATGAGAATGGTGTCGTGAGTCCGAGTGCCGCCCGCCAGCACCTCCTGTCCCCGGAGTCTCCATGACGACAACGAGCCGCGAGAGCGGAGCCTCGCCGTTTACCGATGCGCTGCCGGGCGACTCCGGCTACGGCGGCACGAGCCACGGGTTCTTCGGGCATCCGCGTGGTTTGTCGACGCTGTTCTTCACGGAGATGTGGGAGCGCTTCAGCTACTACGGGATGCGCGCGTTTTTAATCCTGTACATGGTGCACGCGCTCGGCTTCAACGACAAGCACGCAGGCTCGGTGTACGGCACCTACACGGCCAGCGCGTGGGCGGCGGCGATTGTCGGCGGCATCATCGCAGACCGATGGCTCGGACAATATCGAAGTGTGCTCTATGGTGGAATCATCATCGCGCTCGGTCACTTCACGCTGGCGTTTCACGCGCTTTCGTTCTTCTACGCCGGGCTGGCGCTCATTGTCATCGGTACGGGGTTGCTCAAGCCCAACGTGAGCGGAATCGTTGGCTCGCTGTACGAGCCCAACGACGCACGCCGCGATGCCGGCTTCTCAATTTTCTACATGGGCATCAACCTCGGCGCGTTCATCGGACCGCTGATCGCCGGGTATCTGGCGCAGAAAGTCGACTGGCATCTCGGCTTCGCCTGCGCGGGGATCGGGATGACGTTCGGCGTCGTGCAATACATTCTCGGACGCGATCGGCTCAAGCCCGCCGTGGAACGACTCGAGCGCCAGCGCCGCGAGTCGCATGCGGCCGCGCGCGAGCGAAAGCAGATGGACGTCGACGCGCGCCCAACGGAGGCGACGTTCTGGGGATTCACGAAAGTCGAATGGAAGCGCCTCGCCGCGATGGGTGTGTTCTTCGTGTTCGCGGCCGTGTTCTGGGGCGCGTACGAGCAGGCCGGCTCGACGCTGAACCTGTTCGGCGATCGGTACAGCAACACGACGATTCTCGGATTCACGTTCCCGTCGAGCTGGTTCGTGTCGGTGCAGGCCATGTTCGTGATCATTCTGGCGCCGGCATTCGCGTGGCTCTGGATCAAGCTCGGGCGGCTCGAGCCCTCGACGCCGACGAAATTCGCCATCGGCCTGCTTTTTACCGGATGCTCGTTTCTGCTGCTCATGATTCCGGCGCGCCACCTGCAGGCATCGCCGGGCATCCGCGTGAGTCCGTTCTGGCTGATCGGGTGCTACTTCATCCAGGAGTTAGGCGAGCTGTCGTTGTCGCCGGTGGGGCTCTCGGTGTTCACGAAGTTGTCGCCGGTCAAGATTGTCGGGCTCATGCTCGGCGTGTGGTTCCTTGCAGATTCTGTAGGAAACAAGATCGCCGGGTACGCAGCCGGATTCATCTCCTCGGCGCCGCTCCCGGACCTCTTCGGCACCGTGGCGGCGGTGTGCCTCATCGCATCGTTCGTGGCGTTCCTGATGATCAAGCCCGTCAAGTCGCTCATGGGCGGCATACACTAACCGGTGGTCCGCGAGAGCAAGCTGCCGCGCGAGCCTAACTGCGAAGGACGGCTTCGCCCGTTCGCGGGTTTGCCAACGTGACGTTTTCGAGCGCCTGGATGCGCCAGGCGCCGTTCCGTCGCGTGATCACCGCGAGAATCAACGTATCGATGTCGTGCGCGCCCGCAGGGTGGGCAGGCCCGAGATGGAGGCGCGACCAGAAGTGAACAACTGCCGCGTGCTCACCTATCGGCGCGACGTCGATCAGCTCGTTCTCCAGCGTCGAATCCCGATAGATCGTCGCATGGATCGGCTCGTGCAAGGCGACAATCGCGTCGACGCCCCGCACATAGTGGGCGAACCGGTTCAGGAATGTCGCATCGTGATGGAAGAGAGCGCCGAATGCGGTCACGTCGTGCGCATTCCATGCGGACTGAAACGCCGCCGGCGCATCCTCGGGACGATGGAACTCCGTCACGCTCGTCAGGCTCGGTGCGGCCGCTGGATGTCCGGATGCGCACCGCCACTGGCTCGGTTCTCGGTCACGTGCTGCACCTATCCGTTAGGCGGCGTAGACGCCCGGCGCGCGTCACTGACCGGCAGGCGGTTGCCACAATTCGACTTTGTTTCCCTCGGGATCGATGACCCAGCCGAAGATGCCGTACTCCGAGTCGTCGATCTTGTCGAGGACGTTGCAGCCCTCGGCTCTGAGCGCCGCGATCAGCGCGTGCAGGTCTGCGACGCGGTAGTTCACCATGAACGAGGCGCTGCCGGGAGCGAACTGGTTGCTGTCCGCCGGAGCGACCAACCACGCCGTCGTCCCGCCGATCGGCTTGCCATCCGAGTCGGCCCACTCGAATGACGCCCCGCCCCACGCCTGGACATCGATGCCCAGATGCGTCTTGTACCACGCCTGCAGCGCAGGTGCGTCCTTGGCCTTGAAAAAGACGCCCCCGATGCCGGTGACGCGCTTCATGCCGACCTCCGGTGTGCAGTGGATCGAGTCCTAGCGGCCTAACGCTCAACCGGCCGGCGAACGCCGACCCGTCACGAGGCCCTGGGCGATGCCCGCACCGGCCCGCGCCCGGCGGCGGCGGTGACGACGTTCTGGCGATCGAGAAACGGCACGTCGCGCGCCGGCAGCTTCCAGACCACCGTCCCGTTAGGCAACAGCCGGTGCAGCCGCACCAGCCGCCCGGTCGCCTTCGACACCCACGCGGTCGTCGTCGGCGATTCCTGCACCACCAGGCACTCCACCGCCCCGCCCGCCGTCCGCAGCGTCGTCGTCCCGGTCACGCGCAGTGCCGCCATGCGCACCGAGACGTCGGGCGTGCCGGACACCGGTACGCGCAGCGTGCTGTCCGCCGCCAGCGGCAACGCCGCCAGAAACGATTCCATCATCAGGCGGTGAAAGAACGCCGCGCCTAACGGAACGTCGACGGCCGTGCGCCCCGAATCGACCGACCACGCCGCGCCCGTCAGCCGCCCATCGTGGAACCGCAGATCCTGCCCGCTCGTGTCCGTCACCTGCACCACGCGCATGGGCTCGAGTGTCTCCGCCGACACCTCGAGCGTATCGACCTCCATATGGCCGGATGCGAACGTGTAATCCTGCGTCTCGCGAAACACGGCAACACCGCTGTCCCGCCCCGGCGCGACCCGCCGCACCAGCGTACCGGCAATCCGTTGGGCACTATCCTTCGGGATCACGACCAGGCTGATGGTGTCCGCGTACGGATGGACCCGATCAAGCCTGAGCAGCGGGCTCCCCGGTACTATGGTCTGTGCCATCGACGGCGACGCCGCGAACAGGGCGGCGACACAGCACCACGCGATGCGCATGCGAAACTCCAAAAACGAAGGCCCTCGAGGTCGACCGACCAATCACCGCTCCCGGCGTGTCGTTCCACCGGCCCGCCGCCCTTACGACGCGAAGCGCCGCCGCGACCGCTCCTTCGCTTTCCGCGCTTCCTCTTCGCGATTCCTGGGCGGCGTCCGCGCCTCGAGCGAATCGATGAGTCGCCGCGCCGACGCCGTTACTTCTTCCACCGCGCGATGGAACGCTTCCTCGTTAGCACGCGAGGGATGGGTGCTGCCGCTCAACTTGCGCACGAACTGCAGCGCCGACGCACGAACCTCGTCTTCAGTGGCCGGCGGCGCAAAGTTGGCCAACGTCTTGATGTTTCGGCACATCGAAGATCTCCGGAAGGCAGGGAGCCCAGCCATGGCGCCCGTCAATTTTCAAGCATATCCGCGCGACCGCAGAGGGGAAACCCTGGCGCCACCCCCGGCAGAGCCCGCCAGGATGCGGAACAAAGACCCGTCGGAACGACTATTTTTCTGGGTAGGCTCGATGGCACGCAGCGGCGCCACACCACTCAGCGCAGCCGAACACGACTCCAGCTTCACGAGGACACATGCGCATACACGCGGTCAGCTTCGCCGGCGCCGCCGGCGCGATCGTCTTCGCCCTTGCCGCCTCACACACGGCCGGCGCGCAGGCGCCTAACGAGTCGGCCGCGACGCCGCCGGCAGCCGTCGCGCCGTATCCGGGAGATCACGCCATGGACCATTACAAGAAGCCGAGCGAGGACCAGCTCAAGAAGGACCTGACGCCGCTCGAGTTCGAGGTGACACAGCACGCGTTCACCGAAACCCCGTTCCACAACGCGTACTGGGACAATCACGCCGCCGGTATCTATGTGGACATCGTGTCCGGCGAGCCGCTCTTCAGCTCCCTCGACAAGTTCGATTCCGGTACCGGCTGGCCGAGCTTCACCAAGCCGCTCGATGACAAGAACATCAAGACCGACACCGACCGGTCGGACTTCATGGTGCGCACCGAAGTGCGCTCGAAGCACGCCAACTCCCACTTGGGCCACGTCTTCGACGACGGGCCGAAGCCGACCGGGCTGCGCTACTGCATGAATTCGGCGGCCATGCGCTTCGTGCCGGTCGATTCGCTCGTCGCGGAAGGCTACGGCAAGTATCTGCCGATGTTCCAGAAGGCAGCCGAAGCCGCGAAGCACAAATAAGGCTCGTCAGTCGCTGCGCAGCGCGGCCACAGGATCGAGCCGCGTTGCGCGCCGCGCCGGCACCCACGCCGAGAGCGCGGCGATCGCGGCCAACACGGCCGCCACCCACAGGAACGTTACCGGATCGTTCGGCGTCACGCCGAACAGCAGCGCGCCCATGAGGTGCGTGAGGCCGAGCGCGCCCAACACACCCGCCACGAGCCCCACCGCCGCCAGCACCAGTCCGCGCCCGATGGCCATCGAGAGAACCGCGGATCGCTGCGCGCCTAACGCCATCCGGATGCCGAATTCGTGCCGCCGCTGCTGCACCGTGAACGCGCCGAGTCCGTAGATACCGATCATGGCCAGCACGAGGCCGATGATCCCGAACATGGCGAATAACACCGTCTCGAGCCTCGTGTCGCCCACCGACGCTCGCGCGAGATCGGTCATCGGCGCGACATCGGCAACCGCCTGCGCTGGATCGATCTGCGCCAGCACCGCACGCATCGGCGCCGCCACGGCGAGCGGATTGCCCACCGTCCGCAGCACGAACGTCATGCGGGTGTATGGGAACTGCTCCAGCGGCAGATACATCTCCATGTACGGCTCGGTGCGCGGCCCATCGTGATGGACATCGCCGGCCACGCCGACGATGCGCGCCACGTGCCAGGCGTCCCACTCGTACTTGAGCTCGTGCCCAACGGCCGATCCGTTCGGCCAGAACCTCCGCGCCAGCGTGTGGCTCACCACCACCACTTCGCTTCCCCCGCGGCGATCGGTCGACTCGATGCCCCGCCCATCCTCGATCGGAATCCGCATCGCGCCGAAATATCCGGGGGTGACGGCGCGAAAGTCGCCCACGGGCTCCTGGCCTAACGGCGGCGCCGGCTCCCCGACTACGGTGAAACTGCTCGCCGACCGGTTCCCGGACAGCGGCAGCCAGCTGATCGCGCCCACGGCGCGCACCCCGGGCAGCGACGCGAGGCGGCGCTCCGCGTCCTCGAAATACGAGACCGCGGTGGTATCGCTGTCGTAGGCGTGGCCGTGCAGCGCGACGTCGGCCGTCAGGAGGTGTTGCGTGTCGAAGCCTAACGGAACGCGGCGGAGGTCGGCGAGCGTGCGCACCATGAGGCCGGCGCCCGCCAGCAGCACCACCGCCATCGCGATCTCGAAGACGACGAGCAGCGCCCGTAGGCGGCCCGCCCGCCGGCCCTCCGAGCCGCCGCGCCCGGCCTCGCTCAGCGCGTCCTTGGGATCGCGCCGCGCACTCTGCAACGCCGGGGCGAGCCCGAATGCAATCCCGGTCGCCATTGCTACGCACACGGCGAACGCCAGGACCCGCGCGTCGAGGCTGATCCCGCTCACCGCCGCTACCCCCAGCTGCTCCGGCGCCATGGTGCGCAGGAGCCGCGTCCCGGCCCAGGCGCCGGCCACGCCTAACGCAGCGCCGGCCACGGCGAGCATCACGCTCTCCGTGAGCACCTGGTACGCGATGCGCCGCGGCGCCGCCCCCAGCGCCACGCGCACCGCCATCTCGCGCCGCCGGTCGCCCGCCCGCGCCAGCATCAGGCTCGCGACGTTGGCGCACGCAATGAGCAGCAGGCAGCCCACCGCGCCCAACAGCACCAGGAGCGGCGTCCGCGACGTGCCCACCAGATCCTGCCGCAGTGGACTGGCGAGCGCCGTCCAGTCCGCATCGAGCTGCGGCATCGCGAACGCCCGGCGCCTCGCGATGGCTTTCATCTCCAGATCCGCTTGCTCCCACGACACGCCGGGCTTGAGTCGCGCCACGACTCGAATAAACCGGCCGCCAACCGTGCGGTCCGCGTCGCTGAACCGCACGGGCATCCAGATCGCCGCCGGCCCGAAGAACGCGAAGCCCTCGGGCAACACGCCCACGATCGTCACGTCGTTGCCGTTGATCTGCACCGTCGTTCCCACCACGTCGCGGCGACCGCCGAATCGGCGCTGCCACAGCCCGTAGCCGAGCACCGCCACGCGCGCGGCGGCGGGTTGGTCCTCGGCCTTGGTGTACAATCGGCCAACGACCGGCTTGACGCCTAACATCGGCAAGAGCTCGGCGTTCGCATAGCGCGTCTGCTCGGACACGGCGTCGCCGTCGGCGCCGCGGATCGTCACCCGCGTGGTAAAGAATGCGGCCATGGCTGAGAACGACCGCGCCTCGTCGCGCCAGTCGAGGAAGTTCGCGGGACCGACCACGTTGTGCGCGTCCCCAAACGAGACGTGATGCTCCCACAGCATCACGAGCCCGTTGGGATCGGCGTACGGCAGCGGCCGCAGCAGCACCGCATCGACGACCGAGAAAATTGCCGTCGTGGCGCCGATGCCCAACGCGAGCGTCGCCACCGACGCCGCGGTGAACACGCGCGCGTGACGCAGCGAGCGGAATCCGTAGCGCACATCCTGGCCAAGCCGGTCGAAGACCTGGCCGCGGTATTCGTCGCGTGCCGCGTCGCGCCACCGCTCGCGGCCGCCGAACGCGACCAGCGCACGCCGCCGCGCTTCTCCGGCGTCCGTGCCGGCCCGCGCGAAGGCCTCCGTCTGCATGTCGAGGTGGAACCGCATCTCGTCCGTTAGGCGGGACTCGCGCCCGCGCCGGCCGAGCACGCCCCGCGCTCGCGCCGCCATCTCGAGAACTGAGTCGAAGATCGTCATGCGACCCGCGCCCGTCAGGCAGGTGAGAGGTCGAGGATCATCTCGATGGCCTGCGACATCCGCGTCCAGTTCGCGCGCTCCGCCGCCAACCGCTGGCGGCCGCGGGCCGTGAGCGCGTAGTACCGCGCCCGCCGGTTGTTCTCCGTGGTCTGCCAGGACGATTTGATGAACCGCTGGCGCTCGAGACGATAGAGCGCCGGATAGAGCGATCCCTGCCCCACCTGAAGCACGTTGGCGGATCCGCGCAGCAGCAGCTCGGTGATGCCCCAACCGTGCATCGGGCCCAACTGGAGGGTCTTGAGCACGAGCATGTCGAGGGTGCCCTGCAGCAAGTCGTTGCGCGCGTCGGCCACGCCGGTCCTCCTCTCGGGGGTCGAAGGGAGAATACGCGCTCTTCTTTCGACCGTCAAGGGGACGGGAGCGGCGGCGCCGGATCGTGCGCCGGCGCGATCAGTCGCCGCGAATCGCGATCGCCGGATCGATGCGCGCCGAGCGACGCGCCGGTCCGTAGACGGCGGCCAGCGCCACCGCGCCCAACAGGATCGCCACCGTGACCAGCGTCGCCGGGTCGGCCGCCGTCGTGTCGAAGAGCATCGCTCGGATCACGCGCGTCGACCCCCACGCGAGCAGCGAACCGGCGACGATGCCTGTCGCGACGAGCACGATCGCCTCGCGAACCACCAGCGCGACGACGCGCCGTTCGGTGGCGCCGAGCGCCATGCGGACCCCGATCTCGCGCGTCCGTTGGGCAGCGCCATAGGCGACGACACCGTAGAGGCTGAGCGCCGCGAGCAGCAGCGCGAGACCCGCAAAACCGCTCAATACCGTGGTCACAAAGCGCCGCTGCCCCCCGACACGCTGGCCGCTCGTGCTGATCGTGGGGCCGAACACGAACCGGATCGCCGGCTCGACGCGCCGCACCGCGAGTTGCACCGCGTGCTCCGCGCTCGCCGCATGCGCCGACCGCACGGCGAACGTCATCCATGGCCACACTTCCAACGTGTAGGGCAGGTACACTTCGCCGCCGGTCGTTTGTCCAGGCCCGAACTCGAGCACATCCCCCGCGACGCCGATGATCGGGAGTGTGATCGGCTGGCCGACGTCCGCGCGCGCCTGCGACTGCCGGCGGATGGTGATGCGCCGCCCGATGGGGTTGCCGCCTAACCGACGAGCCAGCGTCGCATCCACCACGAGCCCGCCGCTCATCGGGGCGCGCATGTCCGCATCGCTGAACCAGCGGCCGGCCACGAGCGGGATGCGCATGGTGCGCAGGTAATCGCTGGACACGAGGTGGTAGAGCGCCTGGAGGATCGGCTGCCCGCTCGATGGCGCGCCCTCGGGCACGACCGACGTCTGCAGCAGCGCGCCGCCCGCAACGGCCGCGTCCTGCACTCCCGGCACGGCGCGCTCGGCTTCGACGACGCGCGTCCACAGGTTCGCCGCGTTCGCCGGCGCGTCGTACGCGTGCGTCATCGGCGCGATGGCGAAGGAGATCAGACCGCGCGGGTCGTAGCCTAACGGAACGGCGAGCAGCCGGCGGAAGCTCTGCACGAGCAGTCCGGCTCCCAACAGCAGCGACAAGGCGAGCGCGAACTGCACGACTACGAGCAGGTCGCGCGCCTGACGTTCCCGTCGCCCGCCCACCGCCGCCGTGGCGCCGCTGCGCACCAGGCGCATGCCCTGCACCGCCGACGTCTGGAGCGCCGGCGCCAAGCCCACCAGCACGGCCGTCGCCACTGAAGCGGCGATGGCGAACACCACGGCGCGCGCATCCAGATGCAGTTCGCCGCCGAACGGCAGCAGGCCGGCGAGCGAGTGCCGGATGAATCCGACCAGCGCCGCCGCGGCGCCGAGGCCGATGATGCCCGCGAGGCCGGCGACGAGGCCGGCCTCGAACACCGGCGGGCGCGCCACCTGCCACCGCGATGCGCCTAACGCACTGCGCACGGCGGTGTCGCGCGCCCGTCCACCCGCCCGGATCAGCAACAGCGTGGCCACGTTGGCGCAGGCCAGCAGCATGACCAGCGCCACCGCGCCCGTCACGAGCGCGAGGAGCCGCGGCACGTCCCCGTACAGCGCGTTGGACATCGACTGCAGATCGACCGACGTCCAATGCGCCTGATCCGCCGGATAGCTGGCGGCGAGACGGCGCTCGATCGTCGCCATCGCGCTTACCGCCTGCGCCGAATCGACGCCCGACCGGAGTCGCACCAGCGTTTGGCTGTCGACGTGGAGCTCGCGCCGCGTCAACACGCCGGGATGGGTGGCGCCGAACACGGCGATCGGCTGCCAGAGCTTTGGCGGCGCCCAACCCGCGCCGCCGCCGCCGAAGTTCGGGTACGCAAAGCTCCGCGGCATGACGCCGATGATCGTCGTCGGAATGCTGTCCAGATCCACCACCCGCCCAACGATGGACGGCTCGCCGCCGAACCGGTCGACGAAGAGGTCGTACGACAGAATCGCCACGCGCGCCGCCCCAGCCCGTTCTTCGTCCGGCGAAAACGTCCTGCCTAACAGAGGAACGCCGCCCATGAGATGGAAAAACCCCGGCGACACGTAGGCCGCGATCTGGCGGTCGTTCGGTGCGCCGGGCAGCGAGACCTGGTCGCCGCGCACGAAGGCCAGGCCGTCGATGATCGGCGACCCCGCCGTCTGCGCCTGCCAATCGAGGAACGTCGGATACGACGGCGTCCGCGCGTTGCCGTTGTCCGCGTGCTCGACGACCGTGCGCAGTTGATCCGCATCGCGATACGGCATCCCGCGCAACACGATCGTATCGAGCACGCTGAATGCCGCCGTCGCGCTCGCAATTCCGAGCGCCAGCGTTGCAACAGCAATCCCGCTGAACCCCGGCGCGCGGCGCAGCGATCGCGCCGCATGATGGAGGTCCCGGGCAATACCTCGCCACGTGTCCGATAAACCAGTGGAGTGCATTGCAGTGCCCCGCGCACAACGGCAGGAACGGTTGCATGCTTAACTCGCCGGGCTCCAATCGGGTCACACGCGCGGCGAGCGCTTCCCTTTCCGTCAGCGCCGTCGCAAACTGAGACGCAGCTCGAGCACGCCGAACGTTGCCGCCGGAACCGCGCCTCGTCCGCACGGATTCTTTGGATGCCCGGATCGACTCGTTCACCGCTCACTTTCCGCCGGAGCCTTCGATGCATCGCCTCGTTCTCGCCGCAGCCGTTGCGTTAGTCACTGCCCTCCCTGTCCGCACGCAGGCACAGGTGATGGCGAGCGAGCACGGCATGGTGCAGCAGCGGGTGGACGGGACGACGATCACCATCGAGTACTACCGCCCGCAGCGCCGCGGCCGCGACAATCTGTTCGGCGGCGTCGTCAAATGGGGCAGCACCTGGACCCCGGGCGCCAACTGGGCGACCACCATCGCGGTCGACCACGACGTGAAGATCGACGGCCACCCGCTCGCGAAAGGCAAGTACTCGATCTGGATGGTGCCGCAGCACGGTGATTGGACGGTAATCTTCAGTACGGTGTGGAAGCGGTTTCATGTCCAGGGCCCGGATCCCTCGGCGCCGCAGGTGAAGTTCACCGTGAAGCCGGACAGCACGACGATGGTGGACGTGCTGACGTTCTCGTTCCCCGCCGTCGAGCCCGATGCCACGACGCTCGTGTTCCAGTGGGGAACGACCGCAGTCCCGTTGCACATCGAGGTGCCCCCATCCAACGCACCCGCCCCGCCGGATCCGGCCTAGAACCCCGGCGGCGTCTCGTGCTGCACGCCTAACGCACGTTCGAGCGCGAGACCGACGCGCACCACCGTCCCTTCGTCGAACAACGTGCCGATGAGCGTGACCGCCTGGGGCACGCGCCGGGGCGGATTGAATTTCGGCAGCGGATGCGACGGGTCAGGCGCCCAATCGCTCCGCGCTTCCGACACCTGGACGAACCCGGCGCGCATCGTGAGCGACGGCTGGCCGGTGAAGTTGGTCGTCGTTAGCGTTTCATCGCGCAGCGTTGGGACGAGGAGCACGTCGACGCCCGACATGATCCGGTCCATCTCCTGCGCCAGCTTTCGACGCAAGCGGTCGGTTTGCACGAAGTCGACCGCCGAGAGAAACCGCGCGCTGCGGAAGAGATTCGGCCACGCGTCTGCCGTCTGCATCTTGAGCGAGTCGTCCTGGTGGCTGAGCGTCAGCTCCTCGAATGCCGCCGCGGCTTCGGCGAACAGCACCACGTTGAGTGAATCGACCGGCCAGTTGGGGAACGTGACCGCGGTGGGCACCATGCCTAACTTTGCC
Source organism: Gemmatimonadaceae bacterium (assembly GCA_036273715.1). Lineage (NCBI taxonomy): Bacteria > Pseudomonadati > Gemmatimonadota > Gemmatimonadia > Gemmatimonadales > Gemmatimonadaceae > Gemmatimonadaceae bacterium. The sequence goes on along the minus strand of DASUHB010000063.1, from coordinate 40,305 downwards.
GCCGTATCCAGTGCAGCGCGGTCGACGTCGGTGGCCGGCGCCTCTTTCATCCACTCCGGCACGTAACCGATGCGGAGTCCCTTCACGCCCGCGCCGGCGTCAAAGTCGAGGTGGCTCGGCACGCTCGCCACGTCGCCTGCGTCGGGCCCCGTGATCGCGTGCAACACGAGCATCGTGTCCTCGACGCTCCGCGCCATCGGACCGAGCTTGTCGAGCGACCAACACAGCGTCATCGCGCCCGTGCGCGGCACGCGGCCATACGTTGGGCGAAGCCCATTCACGCCGCAGCGCAAGCTCGGACTCACGATGCTGCCCTCGGTTTCGCTGCCGATCGAGAACCCGACGAGGCCGGCGGCCGTGGCCGCACCTGGTCCGGCGCTCGAGCCCGATGCGCCTTCCTCGAGCAGCCACGGATTCATCGTCTGGCCGCCGAACCAGATGTCGTTGAGCGCGAGCGCGCCCATGCTCAACTTTGCCACCAACACCGCGCCTGCCTGATACAACCGCGCCACCACCGCCGCGTCCGCTCGCGGGACGCGGTTTCGAAACGGCTCCGCGCCGTAGGTCGTGGCGATGCCGGCCGTATCGAGCAGGTCCTTCACGCCGAACGGAATGCCGTGCAGCGGTCCGCGATAATGCCCTGCGGCGATTTCGGCGTCGGCCTGTTTGGCTTGCGACAGCGCCAGGTCGCGCGTGAGGGTGATTACACAGCGGAGCTTCGGATCGTACTGTTGCAGGCGCGCGAGATAGATGTTCGTTAGGCGCTCGGAGGTGAGCGCGCGCGACTGGATCCAGCGCGACAGCCTGGTGACCGGCGCGAACGCAATCTCGGCGTCGGTTTCGGGCAGCGCGCCCGGCGCATCGGTCGAGCGCACGAAGCGGTCGTGCGACGGCCCGGGATGCGCGCCACCGAGCACCGGGTTCCACACCGTGGCAGGCGCCAGCGTGGCTTCGAGCGGCAGCTTGCGCGGACCGGTGCGCCGCTCGTAGTAGGGCGCCATTGCTTTCGGCCAGTTGTCGGCGGCTTGCTTGCGCTGCGCCTCGGTCATCGTCACCTGCGCGAGCTTTTCGGCTTCGGCAAAGGTCGCCGTCGTCACGGCAGGACCGACCGCCGGCGCGCTGGCGAACGTCGGCGGGGCGCCGGGCGTGGATGGCGATGCGCCGGCCGTGTCGCCGCTTGCGTTAGGCGTCGGTGTGGCGGCGCGCTCGCGGCACGCCACGGCCACGCCGAGGAGGCCGATTGGCGCGCGAATGAGGAATCGACGACGCGAATTCACGTGCGGGATCTCCGATGGACGTTGGCCGGTCACCAATCGCGGCCGGGGGCGCCGGGTTCCTGACCGACCGGCCCCCGGCGGGCAGGCGCAGCAACAATGGCCGCCGGGTCGGGCCTCCGCAAGCACCGCGGCCGCCTAACGGAGACCGCCCGGCCGCGCGCGGGGCGCGCCGCCGGCGACCCATTGCGTCACAAGGGGAGACGCGATAGGATAGGCTTGAGCCTCGATCCTCCCTCTCCGATCACAGTGCGCCGATGAACGACCTCGACATCAACCTCATGCGCGGTACGCTCGACCTGCTCATTCTCAAGGCCCTGACGTGGGGGCCGCGACACGGCTACGCCGTCGCCGAATGGATCGGGCAGGCCACGGAAGCAACGCTGCTCGTAGGCGAAGGCACGCTGTATCCCGCGCTGCACCGCCTCGAGCGCCAACGTTTGGTGGAAGCCGAATGGGGCGTGTCGGAGAACAACCGGAGCGCCAAGTTTTACCGCCTGAGCCCGGCAGGACGACGCCGGCTGGCGATCGGAAGTTCGTCGTGGCACCGATTCGTCGAGCTCGCGGGGCGGGCGCTCCGGGCCACCTCTCCGGCGCCGGCCTGATGCCTAACGCAACGACGCCGTGCCTCCGGCCGCATCGGTTCGCTCGGCCGGCGCTCGCCTAAACGTGCTCGACGAGGAGATCCTCGACCGCGCAGGAAAACCCAGGCAGCACGTCCTCACCGGCACCGGTGTCGTGCGCGAACACAACGCCGAGCCGATTGCGATAGACGAAATCGGTGAGGTAGTGCGCGAGACGCGAGGCGATTGCGCCATGACGCGTCCCTGGCGGTTCGTGCACGACGAGCCGTCCCCGCGCGGCGCGCTCGCCTAACGGGGAGCAGTCGCGCCATCGGCTTCGGGCGCCGCACCCCCGCGCCGCGGCCAGCGCCGGCCGCGCGGACCCACGTATTCCGACGTGGGACGAATGAGGCGATTCGCCGCGCGCTGCTCGATCGCGTGTGCGATCCATCCACTGACACGGCTGATCGCGAACGTCGGCGTGAAGAGCCCGACCCCAAGCCCGAGCCCGTGCAGCACCAATGCCGTGTAGAACTCCACGTTCGTCTGGAGCCGACGCCCTGGCTTGTACTCCTCGAGCAGCGCAACAGCGGTGCGCTCGACGTGACGCGCCAGCGTGTACAACTGCATGTCTCCCGCTCTCGTGAACAATCGCTCGGCCGCGGCAGCCAGGACGTCGGCGCGCGGGTCTCGCACCTTGTACACGCGGTGCCCGAAACCCATCAGTCGCTCGCCAGCCTCGATCTTGGCCCGCAGCACCGTTTCCGCGCGCGACGCATCGCCGATCTCGAACACCGTCTCGAGCGCCGGTCCGGGCGCGCCGCCATGCAGCGGACCTTTGAGCGCGCCCACAGCCCCCGCTACCGCCGACACGAGATCGGATCCGGTCGAAATGATGACGCGACAGGTGAACGTCGAGGCGTTGAGACCGTGGTCGACGACGGTGTTCAAGTACGTCTCGAGCGCCCGCACGCGCTCCGGGTCGGGCTCGACACCGTCGAGCATGTAGAGGTAGTTCGCGGCGTGGCCCAGATCAGGTCGCGGCGCAATCGGCGCCTTCGCCGCCGCGAGCCGCGCATACGCGGTAACGATCGTCGGCGCGAGCGCCAGGATCGCCTCCGCGCCGCACGACACGAGCGATACCGTACCGATCGCGATGCGCAGGGCATCCATGGAGTCGACCCGCTCGGCGGCACACGCGCGCAGGATCTCGAGGGTCGGCGACGGAAGCGCGCGCTCAGCGGCAAGACTCTCGCGGAACCCATCGAGCTCGGCGCGGGTGGGAAGCGCGCCGTGCCAGAGTAGCCAGGTGGTTTCTTCGAAGGTCGCGTTGGCGGCGAGCTCGCCAACGGGGAAGCCCGCGATGGTCAACTCGCCGGCCTCGCCGTCGACGTGGCTGAGGCGCGTCGTGGCCGCGACGACGCCTTCGAGGCCCGGAGGAATCAGCGTATTGGACGTCATGGCGCAAACCTAGAAAAGCGTGCATGATTGAGTCAATGTTGATTGATCAATCAATATGACAGAGGCGACGCTCTCCGCCGCCGAGGCTGCGCGCGCCCTCGGCGTCGCGCGTCCCACGCTGTACGCGTACGTGAGCCGCGGGCTGATCCGCTCCCAGCCCGGCCCGCGTCCGAGCCGCGCTCGGCGCTACGCCCGCGAGGATGTCGAGCGTCTCCGGTGCCGGTCGGAGGAGCGCCGCGATCCGGACAAGGTCGCGGCGAACGCGTTGCAGTGGGGGGTGCCGGTGCTCGAGTCGTCGATCACGTTGATCTCCGGCGACGCACTGTTCTATCGCGGCCACGATGTGCTCGAGCTCGCGCGCGAGGCATCGGTCGCGGAGGTGGCGTCGCTCATCTGGACCGGTCGTCGGGACGGCGCGCGTCCGGCATTGGCCGAGCGGCAGCCGTCGTTAGGCACGCGGTGGGCTCGTCTCCCCTTCCCGTCGCGTGCGCAGGCCGCGCTTGCCCATTCCGCTGCCGGCGACGCCCGGGCCTTCGATCTCCGCGCGCCGAACGTCGTGCGCATCGGCTGGCGCATCCTCGATCTGCTCGTGCGCGTGGCGGCGCCGCGTGCGGCCGGCGGCACGATCGACGGCGCGCTCGCGCACGGGTGGCGGGTGTCCGGCGCGGGCCAGGATGTCATTCGCGCCGCCCTCATCCTCGTCGCCGACCACGAGCTCAACGTTTCTGCGTTCACCGCGCGGTGCATTGCGTCGGCGGGATCGTCTCCGTACGCGGTGGTCGGCGGCGGGCTCGCCGCGATCGAGGGCGTGAAGCACGGCGGCAGCACGGCGCGGGTCGAATCGCAGCTGGCCGCGCTTCGCCGCACGCGCTCGCTGCGGGCGGCGATCGCCGAGCGGCTTCGACAAGGCTCGCGCATCGAGGGGTTCGGACATCCGCTCTACCCGAACGGCGATCCGCGCGCGGCGATGCTACTCGCGCTCCTCGGCGACCATTTCGGTCGATCGGCCGAGATGCGCTTCGTTCGCGACTACGCGCGCGCCGGCGGGGCGCTCGCCGGCGACGCGCCTAACGTAGACCTTGCCCTCGCGTCCGTCTCCCGCGTGCTCGGCTTGCCTGCATCGTCGGGGCTCACGCTGTTCGCGATCGGCCGGACCATCGGCTGGTTGGGCCATGCGGTCGAGCAATATGCGCTCGATCGGATCATCCGGCCGCGCGCCCGGTACGTCGGCGAAGCGCCGGGCCGCGAGGCACAGACGCCGTCCTAACGCAGCGCGGCGCTCGCCCGGCGCTCGTCCACCTGGCGCAGGTGGTGCTCGAGATGCCCAACGTAGTCGCGCATGAAATACGCGAGCGTTGCGGGCCGATCCGCCGGCACCGTTTGCCACGCGATCTGATCGAGATTGTGGCGGCGATGCTCGCGGTGGGCGACGTCGTCCGGCACCAGCGCCATGACGCGGGCCACATGGCGGTTGTACGTGTGCCAGAGCGTCACGAGCTCGTCCCAGGGCACCGACCGGTACTGTTGGGCCGCTACCCAGTCATCCTGTTGATAGCCCTGGAACACGAGATCGTCCTGCCATCGCACGCGCACGAATCGCTGATGATTGTGCGAGGCCGAGTCGATCAGGTGTCCGATGATTTCCTTGATCGACCACTTCCCCGGCGCCGGCTGGTAGGACGCAACGTCCTCGGGGATCGTGCGGAGGTCGGCGGCCGCGCGGTCGACCGTGTCGCGGAGATGTGTCGCGTAGTCCGGTTCGGCGGTCATGGGTCTCGGTGCACGAATGGAACGCGCCGCGGGAGACGGCGCATGCTGCTCACAATCGCGAGCCGGTGCACGGCTGTCAAACGCGACACCGCGGCCGAGATGGAAAACGCCCCGCCGGAATCTCAGCGGGGCGTGTGCACTGCCTCGTCCGCGTTGCTTACTGCACGGCGTTGATCATGTCGAAGATCGGGAGGTACATGGCGACCACCATGCCGCCGACGACGACGCCGAGGAACACGATCATGATGGGCTCCATCAGGCTGAGCAATCCGCTCACGGCCGTGTCGACTTCGGTGTCGTAGAAGTCGGCGATCTTGGTGAGCATCTCGTCGAGTCCGCCGGTCTGCTCGCCGACGGCGATCATGGAGATCACCATGGGCGGAAAGACGTTGCTCTTCTGCAACGGCGCGCTGATGGTGTCGCCGCCGGCGATGGACGCGCGCGACTCCATGATGGCGTTGTGAATGACCTGGTTGCCCGCGGTCTTGGCCGTGATCTCGAGGCCGTCGAGGATGCTTACGCCGGAGCTGATGAGCGTGCCTAACGTGCGGGTGAAGCGCGACACGGCGCTCTTGCGGAGCAGGCTGCCCAACACCGGCACGCGGAGCAAGAAGCTGTCGACGCGGAGCTTTCCGGTGGGCGTGCGATAGAACTGGCGGAGCATGAAGATGCCGCCCCAGATGGCGCCGCCCAGCAACCACCAATAGTGCTTGAGGAACGACGACAGCCCGATGACGACGCGCGTCGGCAGCGGCAGCGACAGGTTGACGCTGGCGAACATGTTCTGGAAGACCGGGATCACGAAAATGAGCAGCACGACGATGGCAACGACGGCCACGCTCATGATCACGGCCGGATAGATCATCGCGCTCTTCACCTTGCCGACGAGGGCGTCGTTCTTCTCGAGGAAGGTGGCGAGGCGGAGCAGAATGGTGTCGAGAATACCGCCGGCTTCACCGGCGGCAACCATGTTCACGTACAGATCGGTGAACGCCTTGGGGTGCCGGCGAAGCGCATCGGCCACCGTGTGGCCGGACTCCACGTCGTACACCACCTGGCGCGTTACGTCCTGCAGCGCCTTGTTCTCGCTCTGCCGCGACAGGATGTCGAGGGCCTGGACTAACGGAAGGCCGGCGTTGATCATCGTCGCGAACTGTCGCGTGAAGATGACGATGTCGCGCGTCTTGATGCGGCCCTGGCGCTTCTTGGCCTTCTCTTCGTCGATCTTGACGACGATCAGTTTCTGGCGGCGCAGCTGCGCGACGACTTCGTCGCGCGACGCGGCATCCATGGTGGCGGTCTTGAGCTCACCGCCGAGCGTGCGCGCAGTGTAGGCGAAAGTAGGCATGGATCAGTCTCTGGCTGGCGGGCTAACGCTTCCCCGCGATGGACGCAACCTTGGACGGCTTGTTGCCGCTCTTCATCAGGTCGGCGGCATCGGCGGTGAGTGGCGCTTCGCCGATCATGCGCATGAATTCATTCGGGTCCGACGACACACGCAGGCACTCGTCCATTTCGACTTCGCGCGCGACATACAACTGGTAGAGCGCGTCGTTGAGCGTCTGCATGCCGTACTTTTTTCCGCCCTGCATCAACGAATAGATCTGGTGCACCTTCGCATCGCGGATGAGCGCGCGGATGGCCGGGGTGACGACGAGGATCTCCGCGGCCATGGCGCGTCCGCGCCCCTTTGCGCGCGGCAGCAGCGTTTGCGTGATGATGCCTTCGAGCGTGAAGGCCAACTGGGCGCGCACCTGTTCCTGCTGGTGTGACGGGAACACGTCGATCACGCGATTGATCGCTTCGGCCGCCGAGTTGGTGTGAAGGGTGGCGAGGCAGAGGTGACCGGTTTCGGCGATGGTGAGCGCTGCCTGGATGGTTTCGAGATCGCGCATTTCGCCGACGAGGATCGTGTCGGGGTCTTCGCGCAACGCGTACTTGAGCGCGGTGGCGAAGCTCTTGGTGTCGGTGCCGACTTCGCGCTGGTTGACGATGCAGGTCTGGTGGCGGTGGATGAACTCGATTGGGTCTTCCACCGTGATGATGTGTCCTTTGCGTTCGCGGTTGATCTTGTCGATCATCGCCGCGAGGGTGGTGCTCTTGCCGGAACCCGTTGGGCCGGTGACGAGAACCAGGCCGCGCGGCTTTTCGGCCATGCGGGCGACGGCCGCGGGAAGACCGAGCTCCTCGAACGTGCGGACGTTGAACGGGATCTGGCGGATGACGAGCGACACGCAGCCGCGCTGTTTGAAGCAGTTGCCGCGGAAGCGCGCGAGGTTCTGAATGCCGAAGGAGAAGTCGAGCTCATCCTCGGTTTCGAACCGCTTTTTCTGATTTTCGGTGAGAATCGAGTAGGCCAACTGCATGGTGTCTTTTGGCGAGAGCACCGTCTCGACGTTGGCGTTCTGTATGTCGCCGTCGATGCGCAGCTTCGGTTTGTCGCCCGCTGTGATGTGCAGGTCGGACGCATCGCGCTCGATCATCTCTTCGAGGAGCGAGCGGAGGTTGACCGGCGAGGGGGCTGGCGCGGGAGACGTCATGGCCTGTATCGAGTGAGAGTCAGCTGTGCGTTACACGATAGACTTGCAAGCCGCGACCGTGGTAAAACACTGCCGCAGCCGTGGGGAACCGATGTGATCGCCTCGCGTGCCTGGAGCTCCGGAGGTTCTGATCCGGCGTCAGGCGGCTGTCTCGCGAATGACTTGCTCGAGCGTCGTTATTCCTTTCATCACTTTGAGCAGCCCATCCATGCGCAGGGTGAGCATGCCGTCGGAGATGGCGGCCTCGCGGATCTCCACGGCGCCGACGTTTTGGAGAATCAGTTTTCGAACGCGCGGTGTCATGGCCATTACCTCGTACAATCCTTGACGTCCTTTTAGGCCGGACCCGGCGCAGGCATCGCATCCGCGTCCGCGCCAGAGCGGAAGCTGCTCGATTTTCGTGTTGAGGTCGAAGTCGGCGACGATTGGTTGGGCGTCGGCGACGGCGCCGCGTTTCATGTTCTGGACGGCCTCATCTGTGTAGTGCATGTCGCCCAGGGTCATCTCGGGGGAGAGTTTGGTGGCGCGGTACTCGTCATCGCTCCACTCGTAGCGCTCCCGGCATCGATTGCAGATGCGTCGCACCAGTCGTTGGGCGAGGACCAGGTTGAGCGCGGAGGCGACATTGAACGGCTCGAGGCCCATGTCGAGGAGTCGCGTCACCGTTTCGGGAGCCGAGTTGGTGTGGAGGGTGGACATGACGAGGTGACCGGTGAGGGCAGCCTTGATAGCGATGCCACCGGTCTCGAGGTCGCGGATCTCGCCGATCATGATGATGTTCGGGTCTTGCCGTAGGAACGCTTTGAGGGCTGCGGCGAACGAGAGTCCGATGTCCGTGCGGACGAGCACCTGATTGATCCCGTACAAGTTGTATTCGACGGGATCTTCGGCGGTCATGATGTTGACATCGATGTTGTTGACCTTGGAGAGCGCCGAATAGAGCGTCGTCGTTTTGCCGGATCCCGTTGGGCCGGTGACGAGCACCATGCCGTACGGATTGGAGACGGCCTCCATGAGATCGTGTTCGGCGCGCGGCTCGATGCCGAACTTTTCGAGGTCGAGCGTGAGGTTGCCTTTGTCGAGAATACGGAGAACCACTTTCTCGCCGAACAGGGTCGGCAGTGTCGACACGCGGTAGTCGATCACCTTCTTGCCGATTTTGAGTTTGATGCGGCCGTCTTGGGGCACGCGGCGTTCGGCGATGTTGAGGTTCGCCATGATCTTGAAGCGCGAGATCAGGGCGGCCTTGAGTTTCATGGGGGGCTTCATGACTTCCTGGAGAGCGCCGTCGATGCGATAGCGGACGCGCATCTCGTGTTCGTAGCACTCGAAGTGGATGTCTGAAGCGCCGCGTTTGACGGCGTCGGTGAGGAGGCCGTTGATCAACTTGACGACGGGTGCGTCGTCGATGGCCGCAGCGAGCGCTGTGGCGTTGACTTCTTCTTCGCGGTCTTCGACAACTTCAACGTCGCCATCGTCGCCGATGTCGGCGAGGAGGTTTTGCAGCGCGTCGTCCGGCGTCTCGCCGTAGTGCCGCTCGATGGCGTTGCGGAGCGTGTATTCGCCGGCGATGACCGGGAAGATGTCGTACCGCGTGATGAACTTCAGGTCGTCGATGACGCCGAGGTCGGAGGGGTCGGCCATCGCGACGGTGAGGGTGCGTCCTTCGCGCTTGAGGGGAAGCACGAGGTGGCGCTGCGCCAGTTCGGCCGGGATCAGCTTGGCGATGCGAGCATCGACCTCGAAATTGCTGAGGTCGACAGCGGGCATGCGATACTGGCGGGCGAGCATCCTCGTGAGATCGACTTCATCGATGAAGCCGAGCTTGACGAGGTTGTAGCCGACGCGCATGCCCGTGTTTTTCTGCTCTTGAAGCGCTTTTTCGAGCGCTTCGCGCGTGATGAGCCCTTCCCGGATGAGGAGCTCGCCGATGCGCTCGCCAGATGCAGCTACGGGTGCAGCCATGTTCGCCCGGGTCGGGTTATTTCGCGTCGTTGATCGAGTCGATTGGAGGGCGCGGCGTAAGCGTGTGCCGGCGGCGGATGCGTCGTCGCTTGTCGGTGAGCTTAGGGAGGATCTGACACGCGGGCGCGGCTGCGGCGTGGCTTTCGGGCGGCCCCTCGTCCGTCCGGTCGATCCACAGGGTGAGGACGCGGTTGGAGGGAGAAAGTCACATGTGGCGCGAGGATGCGCGCGAGCGCCGGACCGACTCCGCGGACGCGTTTCAATTCGTCGAGATTGCCGAACGGACCGAGTGAATCGCGATTGGCAACGATGCGTCGGGCGAGCGTTGGCCCGATGCGTGGAAGGCGTTCGATTTCGGCTGGTGTGGCGACGTCCATGTCCACCCGGACGTTGGTGGCTGTAGTGGAAGAGTCCCGTTTGCGTGAACGGCGCGGGAGCCTGACCAGCAGGGATGGGGGCTCCGTGGTCGCGCCGCTCTGCGCGGACGCCGAGCCTGCTGGAACGTTGACCTCGCCTATGGTGTCGTGAACAATCGAGCCGCGCCGAGTTTTTCGAACCGGTTTGCGTGTGCGGGCTCTGGCCGAATCGACGTCTTGGATTTGGCGGTCGAGATCTGCGGCTTCGAAGGCAGAGGGCTGGGCGTGGCCGGCCAGGGCTGCGTAGGCCCGGACGGCGCCGCCGAGCACGAGGAGTGCCGAGAGGAAGAAGAGGGCGCGGCGTTCGGCGGGTGTTGGCATCGTGGCCGCACGATAGGATGGATCGGTGCGGGCGGCGTCATCGAAACATTTTGGGTGCGGCGCGAATTGTTGCGGGGTCGTGCGGACGAGCGGTTACTGCGTCGTTAGGAGTTTGGTGGCAACGTCACCGACGATCTGGAGGCTCTGGGCGGAGACTTTGTCGAAGGTATCCTGGGGGGTATGGTGCCAGGGATAGTCATAGTCGATGACGTCGATCACGTGCATTCCGGCGTTGAGCAGGGGGACGTGGTCGTCGGTAATGATCTGGCCGGGAGCGGGAATGAAGTATCGTGAGTAGCCCAGGTCGGCGGCGGTGTTCCAGACGAGGGAGACGACTTCGGGCGCTTGTTGGAGGGAGTGTCCTTCCTGATAAATATCGAGGTCGCGGTCGCCGATCATGTCCCAGAGGACGCCGTACAGGGGTTTATAGTTAGGCGAGGGCAGGTGTTGGGCGAAGTACGTCGAGCCGAGGAGGACGTCGGTGCTCTTGGCGAGGTCGCCGTCATCGAAGTCGCCGTAGTCTTCGCCGTCGACGAACACGAGGTCGACGCCGACGGTGGGCGGGGTCTTGCGCAGGGCGTCGCCTAACGCAATAAACAACGCGACGCCGGAGGCGCCGTCGTTGGCGCCCGGCATGGGAAGCGTCCGTTGGGCGGGGTCCTTGGCGCCGTCGGAGATCGGGCGCGTATCCCAGTGGGTGAGATACAGAATGCGTTGGGCGGCGGCGGGCTTGAACCGTGCAATGATGTTCCGGAGCGGCAGCGTGTCGCCGTGCACGGTGACGTGGGTCCATCGCTGCTCGATGACCGTATCGGCGCGCCGCTTCATCTGGGCGACGATCCAGTCGCCCGTCTTGCGGTGGGCGGGCGATCCGGGAATCCGTGGTCCGAAGTCGAGCTGCGTCTTGACGAAGCCGAGGGCCTCCTCACCGTTGAAGGAGGTTTTCGGGCCTTCGTGCGAGCATGCGGTGATGCCGAGCGAAAACAGACACAACATCCAAAATCGGGTGCGCAAAGACTGCTCCGGAGTCGAGAGGTCGTCGTGGGAATAGTAGCAGGTGTGCGTGTCGGCGGTCCATCGGGAAGCGGGGGGCGCCTTCGCGGCGGTGCCGCTCGTCTTAGATTTGGCGTGAATCCCTCGTCGCGGAAAGCGAACGCGAGCTCACATCGGTGAAGATTCTTCCGCGGTACATTATCCGCGAGCACGTTGGGCCGCTCATTTTCTCGTTGTCGGCGCTGACGATCCTGCTGCTGCTGAACCAGGTGGCGAAGCAATTCGGCCAGCTGGTGGGCAAGGGATTGTCGTGGGCGATCATCGGCGAATTCTTTTTGTTGTCGATTCCGTTCATCGTGGCGATGACGCTGCCGATGGCGGTCCTGGTCGCGGTGCTGTACGGGTTCAGCAGGTTGGTGGCGGAGAACGAGGTGACGGCGCTCCGCGCGTCCGGGGTGAGCGTGAACCGCATCGTGGCGCCGGTGATGGCAGGCGGGGTAGTGTTGGCGCTGCTCATGCTGCTGTTCAACGATCAGGTGTTGCCGCGGGCGAATCACCGGCTGCGCACGCTGCAAACGGATATCGCGCGAAAGAAGCCGACGTTCGCGCTGCGCGAGCAGGTGATCAACGAGGTGATTCCCGGGCGCATTTTCCTCAAGGCCGGGCACATCGACAACGCGACCAACCGGATGCGGGAGGTCTTCATTTACAATTTCGAGGATCCGGCGCATCGCAAGACGATCTACGCCGACAGCGGCGTGATGGGGCTGACGACGGACGAGAGCACGCTCGAGATGACGCTGCACCACGGCTTCGTGCTGCAGACGCCTAACGACGACCCGGCATCGCTGCAGCGCTTGTATTTCACGACCGATGTCGTGCGGGTGCGGGGCGTGACCAACAAATTCGAGAAAACGGAGAAGGACGACTATCGCGGCGAGCGCGAGATGACCGTCTGCCAGATGAATCAGGAATATCAGACGGGCGCGTATCAGCTCGCGCTTGCCCGGAGCGAGCTGGCGGCGAACCTCGGCAACACGGCGAGCTACGCGGCGACGGGGCGTCGTCCGGAGCCGGGGGCGCTGCCGGCGCGGCGGGACAAGCGGACCTCGGGCGAGCTCTACTGCGATCTGGTCCGCAGCGCACTCGGCGCCGTGGGCGTGCCGTCGGCGGATGCCGCCGTGGTGCCGCAGGCGCAGCAAGGCGTGCCGGCCAGGCGGGATGCGAAGGCGGCGGCTCGGCAGCACGGGGCGGCCGCGCGCGGGGCGGCGCCGGCGAAGCCGCCGGCCACCACGTTAGGCAACCTGCATCCGCTGGTGAGCACGCCGGGCCGCGCGGCGCCCGTCCCGGTGCGCCCACAGTTAGGCATGGAGCCGATCCCCTTCGTGACGCCGGCGCAGATCGCGGTGATCGAGTCGCGCATGACCGATGCGCGCATCACCATGGCGCGCTATCAAGTGGAGATCCAGAAAAAATTCGCGCTGGCCGCGGCGTGCGTCGTGTTCGTGCTCTTCGGAGCGCCGATCGCGCTGCGATTCCCGCGCGGCGGCGTGGGCGTCGTCATCGTCGTCAGTGTGGTCGCGTTCGGAATCTATTACGTGTGCCTCATTGGCGGCGAAGCGCTGGCCGACAAGCTCCTGCTCAGTCCCTTCTGGTCGATGTGGGCCGCGAACGCGATTTTCGGCGTGATCGGCGCGGTGATGCTGGTGCGCTCGCAGCGCGTCGGCGCCACGGCGGCGACGCGCGACACCTCGGAGCTCATCGAGCGCGCGCGCGTGTGGGCCGCGCGCCAGCTCGGGCGCATCGGCGTTCGCGTTGGGCGGAGGGCCGCATGAAGCGGCTGATGCATCCGCTGGACCGATATGTCCTTGCGGAGTTCAGCAAGATTCTGATCGCCGCCGCGCTGGGCTTCCCGCTCCTGGCGATCGTCATCGATGCGACAGACCACCTGCAGAAGTATCTCAGCCGAAACCTGGGCTGGGGACAGATCGCCCTCAGCTATCTGTATTGGGTGCCGGACTCGATGTTCATGGTGCTGCCGGCCGCCGTGCTCTTCGCGGCGGTTTTCTCGATCGGCGCATTCACGCGGCATTCCGAGGTGACGGCGGCGAAGGCCTCGGGGATTAGCTTTCACCGGCTCATCGCGCCCATCCTGCTCGCGTCCGTCGTCACGGCGCTGTTCACGCTATTTTTGGGCGAGCTCGTTCCGGTGACCGACCGCAAGCGGAACGACATTCTCGAGGAGCGGAAGTTCACCGGTGTGAGCGACCGGTTCAACTTCGCGTACGAAGCGCAGCGCGGACGCGTGTACCAGATTTCGTCGTTGAACGTGGACCGGAGAGCGATCGACCACGTGACCATCGAGCGGAAAGGCAGCGGCCCAACGTATCCGACGTATCTCGTGGCGGCGCAATCGGCGCGGTGGGACACGACGCACCACGTGTGGATGCTGCACAAGGGCGAGCTGCACGTGATTCCGGATTCGCTGCAGACGATCTCGATTCACTTCGACTCGCTGCGCGACAACGCGTTCACGGAGGGTCCGGCCGATCTCACGGCGACGCCGCCGAGTCCCGATGAGATGCGGTATCTGGAGTTGCGGCGATTCATCGGCGCGCTCGAGCGGTCGGGTGCGGACACGAACGAGCTCAAAGTGGAGCTGGCGCTCAAGATCGCGATTCCGGTGACGTGCATCATCATTGCGATTTTCGGCGCGCCGTTGGCGACGAGCGCGCAGCGGGGCGGCGCGGCGTTCGGCATCGGCATCAGTCTCGCGACGACGATGATCTTTCTCATGCTGATCCAGCTCACGAAGGCCGTTGGGCAAGGCGGGGTGGTGCCGCCCGAGCTGGCGGCGTGGCTGCCTAACATTCTGTTCGCCGCCATCGGGCTCGTGCTGCTGGCGCGGGTGCGCACGTGATCCGTCGGGTCGGCGCGTGAGCGCGAGCGTCTACCCGAGGCACGGCGGCGGCCACCGGCCGACCGACTCGTTTCCGGTGCCGCAGCGGGCGGCGATCAAGTTCTTCCGGCGCGTCGCACAGATCACGATCGGGATTTTTCTCGAGGTGGGGTGGCGGGTCCACTTTCTGCGCGAGATCATGCGTGCGGTGGGCGAGCCGCGGACCTGGCTGCCGCTGACGATCAAGCAGATGAAGAACATCGGCGTGGACTCGCTGCCGCTGGCGGGCATCGTGGCCGCGTTCATCGGGGCTGTGACGGCGTATCAGACGGTGTACCAGCTCTTCCCGGGGGTGCAGCTGTCGGCCGTAGGGTGGATCGTTAGGCAGAGCGTCGTGCTCGAGCTCGGGCCGCTGCTCACGGCGCTGGTGCTGGCCGGGCGCGTGGGCGCGCGCATGACGGCGGAGATCGGCACGATGCGCGTCACCGAGCAGATCGACGCCCTCGAGACACTGGCCTACGATCCCATCGCGTACCTCGTGATACCCCGGACCGTGGCCGGCCTGACAATGGTGCCGCTGTTGACGATTCTGGCGATCGCGATCGGCATCGTGTTCGGGGGTCTGACGGTGATCGTGGCGACCAAGGTGCGCCTAACGGATTACACGACCGGCCTGCGCCTCACGTTCATTCCGTTTCAGGTCTACTACGCCCTCATCAAGGCGACGCTGTTCGGTACGTCCATTGCGCTCATCTGCTCGTACGAAGGCTACGTGACGGAGACCGGCGCCGAAGGCGTGGGCCGGTCGACGGCGCGGGCCGTGGTCATTTCCTCGGTGGTCATCCTATTGTTGGACGCGCTCACCGCCCTCTACCTCGCCCCTGCCCTCGCGCCATGAAGCGACGTGACGAAGTGATCGTTGGTGTGTTCGTGACCGTGGCCATCGTGGTCGGCGTCGTCGGCACACTCTGGCTGGCGCGTCGCGGATTCAGCAAATCGTATCCGATGTATGCCCAGTTCGACTGGGGCAGCAATCTCAAGACCGGGCAGCCGGTCGAGTTGGCAGGCGTGCAAATCGGCTCTGTGGATCAGGTCAAGCTGAATCTCGCCGGCTATCTCGACGTGACCATGTCCATCGACAAACAATGGAAGATCCCGGAAGGCACCTCGGCGACGGTGCAGAACGAAGGGTTCTTTGGCGACAAATCGATCGCGCTGCATCCGTGCCGGCGGCCGCAGCCCACGGTGGGCGCGGAAGGCGCGGGGCCGGTGTCGGCAGTCAAGGACTCCACGCCGGTGTGCAGGCCTAACGCATTCCTGCCGCCGGGAGACACGATTCCCACCGGCAAGGCGGCGCCGAGCATGGATGACCTGCTCATGCGCGTGGATTCGGTGAGCGGACAGATGTCGTTGATCATCCACTCGCTGCAGGTGGAGCTGGTGCAGAAGAACGGCGTGCAGGACCTCCACAAGACCATTCTGTCGACCAACGCGCTGTTGGTGGAGCTGCACCAGGTGGCGGCCCAACAATCGCAGGCGCTGTCGATGACGCTGGCGTCGATTCGCCGGAGCGCGGCAGCGTTGGACAGCGCGGCGCTGGACACGACCGTGCACAACGTTGCGGCGACGACGCGCAACCTCCAGGCAATGACGGCCGAGCTTCAGAAGACCTCGTCGCGACTGGATTCTGTAATCGGGCAGGTCCAACACGGCGACGGAACGGTGAGCAAGCTGCTGAACGATCCGGGCGTGTACAACGAGCTCCGCACGCTCCTGGCGCGCATGGATTCTTTGACGGCGGATGTAAAGGCCAATCCGAAAAAATACTTCAACGTCAAGGTGTTTTAGGCGCGAGGCGGCGCGCGAACTCCGCGAACCGGACCAGGTGGCGGTGGATGAAGTCGCGGGTGGCGGCGTCGGTAAGGCGAAGGTCGGCGTCGAAACGCGTCGCGGCGTATGGCACCAGCACCTCGGGCCCGGGCAGCACCGGCGATTGCGTGAACACGAACGACTGGCGCAGCGCCAATTGCGCGCGCGTCGTGCCCGACATCCCGGTCGACGCGCCCATGAGCGCGACGGGCTTGGCGTGCAGCACCGAGGTCTGAGGCGGACGCGACGCCCAGTCGATCGCGTTCTTGAGCGCGGCACTCGGCCCGAAGTTGTATTCGGGTGTCACGATGAGCAGCGCGTCCGCGGCGTGGACGGCCGTGCGCCATGCGGCCGCGGGTGCCGGTCCGCCCTCGACGTCGATGTCGGGGTTGTACAGCGGCAGGTCGCCGATTCCGTTGAATTCCTCGATGGTCATGTCCGGCGGCATCAACTCGATCGCGGCCCGCAGCAATGCCCGATTGTACGAGCCGGTGCGCAAACTGCCGGATACGCCGAGGATGCGGAGCGGAGTCGTCACGGTGTTGCGATGCGTGGAGGTGCGGGAAATCTACGCCGCATCGGCGTTCGACGGCGCGAGGCGCGCGGCGCGCCGCCTCGCGGCGACCGTGAACAACCCCGCGCCGATGAGGTTGGCAATGCCGATCGTGAACACGATGCGGGCGGCAAAGGCCCATCGGCTGACGACGCCGACGATCGGCACGACCGACAACACGATGTACAGCAGGGTCATGAGGAAGCCGGAGATCGCCGCGATCACGAGGCCGCGCGGGGCGCGTCCGCCTAACCGAGATGCGGCCAGCACGGGCAGCGCGAACATCGCCAAATAGGTGAGCGCGTAGAACACGCCCGACGCCGTGTCGAGCATCTGGAAGGCTTCCTGCAAACCGACGCCGGTGACGCCGAACAACAGAATCGCGAACGTGATCGCGGCAACGAACGCGATCGAGTTGACCGGCGTCCGCCACCTGGGATGCAGCGTGGTGAACCACGACGGGAGCAACCCATCCCAGCCGGCCACCATGGGCAGACGCGTATTACCGGTGAACAACAAGTTCGCATTGGCAACGGCGCGTACGAAGAGCAGCATCACGAGGAGCGGGGCGACGATGCCGAGGATGCCCGACGACCCGTAGGCCAACCGCAGCGACTGCGGAATCGGCGCCACGAGGTCGATCGCACTGCCCTGGACCAGCGAGTACGTGGCGCTCGTCCCGAGGATGAACATGACCGCGATGATCGGCGTGGCGACGAGCACGGAGCGCGAAATGCTGCGACCGGGGTCGCGCGATTCGCCGGCCATGATGGCGACCCACTCGAAGCCGCTCAACGCGCCCATGCCTAACTTGCCCAGCACGTTGGCGCTGAAGAGCGACACGTGCGGGACGCCGGTGGCGAGCGGCCGATAGGTAACGTGGACGCCGCGCGCCGCCGCCACGACAGGCGCGATGATGAGCGCGGTGAACGCGACCAGTTGGGCGAGCCCGCCGAAGTTGTGCACCCACTTCCCCACCCGCAGCCCGAACACCGACACGACGACCATCATCGCGATGAGCGCAACGCCGACGATCAGCTGAAATCGTTCCGTACCGGCGACCGCCGTCGCACGCGGTCCTATTGCGTACGCGAGCGTGCTCGATACGGCGAGGCTCGTCGCCGCCAGCAGCACCAGCGTGTACACCCACAAATTCCACGCGGTGAGAAATCCCCAGAACTCGCCGAAGCCGACTTTGGTCCATTGGTAGAGTCCGCCTTCGAGCGGCAGCCGGCGGCTGAGATAGATCACGACCGCGGCCTGCGGCAGATAGAACAACAGAATGGCGAGAAGCCAGAAGGCGCTCTGCGATTTGCCCAACCGCGCCGCGACGCCGACCCACGAGGAGCCGACGACGTAGAGCAGCTGCGTGAGAACGAGATCGCGGAGCGCGAGCGGACGGCGGAGCGCCGCGCTCTGCTCCTCGACCTTGGCGAGGGATCGGCTCACACGCGAGCGGCTACGGTCGGCGGCGGCGCGGCCTGGCGCGGGCGCCGGGACGCGGTGGTCACGGTTCGGCCGGCGCGCGCGCCACGGCGCGCCGACGCCCAACCGTTGCATAGTAGATCGGGATGCCGATGACCACGCCGCCCAGGACCGCCACGGTGGACCACCGGCTGTCGGGCGACGCCACCGAATTCACCAGCAGGTACACGGTGGCAAGAATGAACAGCCCCGGCACCACGGGGTAGCCCGGGACGCGGAACGGCGGATCGTAGTCCGGCCGCCGGCGCAGGACGAACACCGCGCCTACGCCTAACGCAAGGAACGGCACGATGGCGATCACGAACGCGTCGGCGAGCTGCTGAAAATCGCGGATCAGCACGAAGATGATGCCGAGGACCGCGCACAACGCGATCGACACGTAGGGCGTGTGATACCGCGGATGCACGCTCGCCACCTTGCGCACGAACAATCCGTCATCCGCCATGGCGAAAAAGATGCGCGGCGCGGTGAGGATCGATCCGTTGAGCGTCCCGAACGCCGAGAGCATCACGGTGACGGCCACGAACACCACGCCGGCCGGTCCGACGACGCGCGCCGCGACGTCGGCGGCGACTAACGGAGAGCTCGCGATCTGGCCCACCGGCAGCACGGCGAGATAGGCGAGATTCGCCAGCGCATAGATGAAAATCACCGCGAGCGTCCCGATGATGATGCCCCGCGGCATGTTGCGGCGCGGATCTTTCACTTCGCCGGCGACGAATGTCACATCCTCCCAGCCGTCGTACGCCCAGAGCACGGAGACGAGCGCGAGTCCGAAGGCCGAGACGCTGATGCTGCCGGCGGGAACGGCGGGCGTGAAGTGTCCGCCGGTGTGCGGAAGCCCGAGCGCCAACGCAAGCAGCACGATGAACAGCAAGCCGCCGTACTTCGCGAGCGTCGTGATGTTCTGCACCAGCGAACCCCAGCGCAGCCCGACGTAATTGAAGGTCGCCGTGAGCGCGATGGATACCGCGGCGATGTAGTGCACGTACGCGTCGTACGGCGCGACCGCCGGGTTGTGTCCGAGCACCCGCAGCAAATACTCGGCGAACGTCGTCGAGATGGCGCCGAGCGCGGCCGCACGAATGATGGCCAGCTCCGCCCAACCGAACAGAAAGGCCGGGAGACGGCCCCACGCTTCGCGCAGAAAAACGTAGATCCCACCCGTGTCCGGGAAGGCGCCGGCGATCTCTGCCAGTGTGAGAGCGCCGCAGAGTGCGAAGCAGCCGCCGGCCACCCAGACGAGAATGAGTGGCAGCGGGCCCGGAAGCTTTTGCGCAATTCCCGCCGGCGAGCGAAAGATGCCCGAGCCGATCGTGGAGCCCACGAGAACGGCGACGGTACTGAGCAGTCCGAGCTGTCGTCGAAGAGCCATGGAGCCAAGGAAATGGGACGCATCGCGTGGCCGCGACTCGGCCAGCGCCCGAGCGCTGCACGGACATCGGGGACTTCTACCTGCTCAAACCGGCCTGCGGGAGTACGACGCGCAGTGCGCGCGCGCAATCACACGCTCTTACACAGGTCTGGTCCGCGGGTTGCTTCCGCCGTTCGCTAGGGCGATTTTACGGTGTTTCGACTCCAAAGTTCAATCCCGTTGCGTCTCAACTTATTCTGGCTCGCGGTCGCGTGCTGCGTGGTTGCGCAGTTCGAGATTCTGCGCTTCGCGCTCAAGACGGCACGCGCGAGCAATAGCTCGGTGCCCACGCCCTCACGGTGGAGCGAGGTCCTGTGGACACTCGTTCCGGCGGTTGGGTTGGCAGTGGTGCTCGCGTTCACGTGGCATGCGATCGCATCGCATCGGGCCACGGCGTCGCTCGGGCCCGCGCCTCAAACGTCGGTGATCGTCGAGCACCCCTCGTGAGCACCAATCGATGAAGGTAGCGTTGCGGCGGCTGTCGTACGTCGCGCTGGTCGTGGCCGTCGCGCAGATCGTGTTCGGCGCCATCGTACGCATCAGCGGATCTGGAATGGGATGCGGCGACCATTGGCCCAAGTGCTACGGTCGGTGGTTTCCGCCGTTGGACCAGCCTACTCTGGTCATCGAGTGGACGCACCGGCTCATTGCCGCCGCGCTGCTCGTCGCGCTGGTGGCTCTCACGGCTGCCGCTTACGCCCAGCGGCGCGCGCTCGGTGTGGGCGGACGCGGCGGCGTGCTGCGCGCCAGCGTGCTGGCGCTCGCCATGTGGCCGGCGCAAGCCTTGCTCGGCGGCATCACGGTGTGGCTCGGCAACGTGTGGTACACGATTGCGTCGCACTGGCTGCTGGCCGCGACGCTGCTCGCCGCGCTGGCGGCGGCGGTGATGCGGGCTGGTGGGTTAGGCGGCGCCTGCGCGCGGCGGGAGCGCGCGTCGCCGCGCACGGCGCGCGGAGCGGTCGCGGGCGCGGGCATTGCGCTAGTCACGATCTTCTTGGGCGGCATGACGGCGACCTTTCCAGGCGCGAACGTGGCCTGCTCCGGATTTCCGCTTTGCGGCGCCGGCATCGCATCGGCGGTCATGCCCATCGGTCGCACCATCCAGATGACGCACCGCGTTCTGGCGCTCCTGCTCACGCTGCACGTGTTCGGGCTGTTGTGGGGCGTGGTCCGCCGACGTGAAGCGATCGTCGTCGTGCGCGCGGTGGGCATCGCCGGCGCGCTGATCCTGGCGCAGATCGGGATCGCGGCTGCGATGATCGGTCTCGAGCTGCCTCCGGTGCTGCGGTCGTTGCACCAGAGTGTCGGTGCGCTCATCTGGCTGACGCTCTTCTCGGCGGCGTATCTGGCGCGCATGGCGTCGCGCAGCGAGGAGGCGATGGCCGAACGAGGCGCCATCGCGAGCGCGCCGCCCGCACGCGGCGTGCATGCGACGGCGGAGGCTGCACGATGACGGGCGCAGTCGTCGCAAAGGAGCGGACGATATCGCTCGGCCGCGACCTGGTGATGCTCACCAAGCCGCGCATCATCTCGCTGCTTCTGGTCACGACGATCGCGCCGATGTACGTGGCCGGGTCGCCGACTCTGGTGCTGGTGCTCGTCGTTGCGTTAGGCGGCTACCTCATGGCCGGCGGCGCCAATGCGGTCAACATGTATCTGGACCGCGACATCGACGACCGCATGGCACGCACGCGGCTGCGTCCGCTGCCGAGCGGCCGGATGCATCCCCGCGCCGTGCTGGCGTTCGGGCTTGCGCTGGCCACCGCCGCGACGGCGCTGTTCGCGTTCACCGTCAACGTGCTGAGCGCGGCCCTCGCGCTGGCCGGGTTCTACTTCTACGTGTTCGTGTACACGCGGTGGCTCAAGCGGCGCACGCCGCAGAACATCGTGATCGGCGGCGCCGCGGGGGCATTCCCTCCGCTGGTCGGCTGGGCGGCAGTGACGGGACGTATCGACCTCGCCGCCATCTATCTCTTTCTCATCGTGTTTTACTGGACGCCGCCGCATTTCTGGGCGCTCGCCCTGCTCAAGCAGCACGACTACGGACGCGCCGGCGTGCCCATGGCGCCGCTCGTGTGGGGCGAACGCGAGACGATGCGGCAGATGCTCTGGTATACGGTCCTGCTCGTGCCGATCACGCTCTTACCCGCCGCATTCGGCGCCTTCGGCATCATCTACACAATCTCGGCGGCTGTGTTAGGCGGGCTGCTGTTGGCCGGCGTGGTGCGGGTGATGCGCGTGCGGCCGTGGACGGCCGCGGCGTGGAGCGTCTACAAGTACTCGCTGCTGTATCTCGCGCTGCTGTTCGTCGCCATGGCGGTGGACCGCGGCGTGGCGCGCTGATGGCGATCGACGATCGCGCCGCCCGACCCGATGAGCTCGGCGTGCTGGTCGCCGCCGGCGACGGCGAGCCAGAGCGGCTGTTGATGCTCGGCACCCCACACGGTGGACGCGTCCACATCCGTGAGTGGTCCTCACACAACTGGGCCGGGCCCGCGGACGAGCGCGACGACGCGGTGGCCGACGCACTCGCGGTGTTTCAGCGCGCCTACGACGCGCGCCGGCGCATGAGCGCCGGATTTCCGGAGATTCGCGCATGGCTCGCCGGCCGGCGCTGACACCCGGCACGATCGCGCCCGGCGCGCCGATCGCGTCGGGCGCACGCAAGGTGCCATCGCCGCGCGCGCTGCGCCCGCTGCTCCTGCGCATGCGGCCGTATCGCATGCAGATCGCGCTGGCGTCGGTCGCGCTGCTCGTCAGCGCGGGCATCACGCTCGCGTTTCCGCTCGTCGTCCGATACCTGCTGGACGCGGCCTTCGTGCGGGCGAACGCGCCGGCACTCAATCGCATCGCACTCATTCTGGTCGGCCTCTTTGCGGCGCAGGGCCTGCTCAACTTCGGCCAGGTCTGGGTCCTAACGGCTGCCGCCGAGCGCATCATCGCGAAGCTGCGCGACGATCTGTTCGCGCATCTCGTGCGGTTGTCTCCCGGTTTTTTCACCGAGCGCAGGTCCGGCGAGCTCACGAGCCGTCTGGCGACCGACGTCACCCTGCTGCAGTCGGTGATGACGTATCAGGCCACCGAGCTGTCGCGTCAGGTGCTGTTTCTCGTCGGCGGCGTGATCATGCTGACGCTCACGCATCCGCAGCTCACGGTCACGACGCTGGCCGTGGTGCCGGTGATCGTCGGAACGGCGTGGGTGTTCGGACGCGCGCTCAAGAAGGCGAGCACGGGCGTGCAGGATCGAGTGGCCGATGCGATGGGCAGCGCCGATGAAGCCTTCTCGCAGATCAGGACGGTGCAGAGCTTCACGCGCGAGACGGTGGAGGCGCGCCGGTTCAGCACGCAGCTCCGCGATGTGGTCACTGCCGCCGTCCGGCGCGCCAAGATTCGCGGCGCGTTTTTCGGCGTGATCACCTTCTGCGCATTCGGCGGCGTGGTGATCGTGCTCTGGCAGGGCGGGCGGCTCGTGCTGGCGCGCGAGCTCACGCCCGGTGCGTTAGTCGAGTTCCTGTTCTACGCGTTCTTCGTCGCGGCGGCCGTCGGGTCGCTCGCGTCGCTGTTCGGCAACTACCAGGAAGCCGTTGGCGCGGCACACCGGGTGTTCGAGCTGTTGGACACGAAGCCGACGGTCGTCGATCCACCCGCTCCGGTTGCGCTGCCGCGGCCGGTGCGCGGCGACGTGCGGTTCGAGCACGTGACGTTCAGCTACGGACCCGAGCTGCCGACGGTGTTGCACGACGTGAGCTTCCACATCGCACCGGGCGAGGTGGTGGCGCTGGTGGGGCCGTCGGGCGCGGGGAAGACGACGGTGGCGTCGCTGATCACGCGCTTCTGGGACGTGCCTAACGGAGTGGTGGCGCTGGACGGCGTCGACATCCGCCGCTTGTCGCTGCTCGAGCTGCGCGGCGCGGTGGGGCTGGTGCCGCAGGAGCCGGCGCTGTTCAGCGGAACGGTGCGCGACAACATCGCGTATGCGCGGCCCGAGGCCGGCGATGCGGACGTGCTTGCGGCGGCGCGGGCCGCGCACGCGTGGGAATTCATCGAGCGTCTGCCCGACGGTCTCGAGACGCGGGTGGGAGAGCGCGGCGTGAAGTTGTCGGGCGGCCAGCGCCAGCGCATCGCGATCGCGCGCGTGTTCCTCAAGGACCCCGCCGTCGTGGTGCTCGACGAGGCGACTTCGAGCCTGGACAGCGAGAGCGAGCGATTGGTGAACAGCGCAATGGAGAAGCTGTTGACGGGCCGTTCGACGCTGATCATCGCGCACCGGCTGAGCACCGTGCGCCGCGCGGACCGGCTGCTGGTGCTGGATGGCGGCCGGATCGTGGAAGAGGGCTCGCACGCCGAGCTCCTGGCGGGACGCGGCGTGTACGCGCGCCTTTACACCGTGCAGTATCCGGAAGCCGCGGCCACGGCGACGTAACGCCGCGGGGCCGCGCCTACCGGCAAATTACGGCGCCGCGGGGAACGCGATGGCGGCCGCGACCGCCTGGCGCGGCGCAACGCGGATGGTCGTGTCCCGCTCGCCTAACGACGGCTGCCACACCGCCAGCGTGTAGGTGCCGGGCGGCACCGAGTCGATCGTGAATCCGCCGTCGCGCGACGTCACCGTGAAATACGGGTGGTCGAACACGCGGATCCACGCGCGCGTGCCCGGGTGCACGTCGCAGCGCACGGTCACCAGGCCCGGGTGCGCCAGCACCGCCGCCGTCGGCACCACCTGGCCGGCATCGCTCTCGTCGACGATGTCGATCGTGCTCCCCGCGCGCGTGAACCGCGTCCGGTGCCCGAGCGGATCGAGACTCTGCACGTCGAGCATGCCGCCCGCGATCGCGGCCTGTGTCATCGGGCGCGCCTCGCAGTGCCGGGTGCTGAGATCGTAGCGCCGGAGGACCGGGAGCGGCTTCCCGGCGTGGACGTTCTCGAGCCAGACCACCGCCCCGGCGACGCGATCGCCGCTGCCTTCGACCAACGTCACGCGGCGAGAGGCGCGACACCAGCCGGTGTCCGGCACCGTCGCGATCGTGCTGTCGCGCCGCACGCGGCCGCGCACCAGCACGCGGCCGGCGATGCGTCCGCCGTCGGCGACCGGCGCCACGCGATACGCGGAGTCCTCCTGCGGCGGCGCCGACGCCGCTCGCACGCCCGGCGCGGGCATCGCGTGCGGCGCGCGCTGCCCCTCGGCGTCGCATCCTAACGCAACGCACACGGCCAGGCACACCGCCAGCGGCCGCCTCACCGCCGCCTCCGCAGCACCAAAAACACGACGATCCCCGCGGCCACCAGCGCGCTCCCGAGGAGCGACATCCGCAGCGACTTGTAGAACGAGCTCACGATGCCGGCCACCGCCGCGAGCACGAAGAACGCCGGCACCGCGGGGTAGCCGAGCGTCCGATACGGCCGCTCAGCGTCAGGCATCGAGCGCCGCAGCGCGAACACGCTCGCCGCGCCGAGCCCGAAAAAGATCCAGTCGGCGAACACGACGCCGCTCAACAGCGCGCCCAGGTTGCCGCCGCTCAACCCCAGCAGCGCGATCGACCACACGGCCATCACGACGATCGCCACGTGCGGCGATCCGAATCGCGGATGCACGCGCGCCGCCGCGTCGATGAATAATCCGTCCCGAGCCATGGCGAACACGATGCGCGAATTGGCGAGAATGGTGACGTTGACGAAGCCGAAGATCGAGATCATTGCCGCGAGGGCGATGAACGTCGCGCCCGCTGGGCCGAACATGCGCGTCGCGGTGTCCGCGGCGACGGCTGTCGACGCCGCCAGACCATCCCGACCGAGCGCGCGCAGGTATGCGGCGTTGGCGCCCAGGTAACAGACGACGACGATGGCGATCCCGATAGCCAGCGCTCGGGGAATGTTCCGTCCCGGATCGCGAATCTCGCCCGCTACCATATTCATCTGCTGCCATCCGCCGATGGTGAACAGCACGGGCACGAACGCCGCGGCGAGTCCGGCCACGATGGTGGAGCGCGGCGGGGGCGGATGCGCCACCGGCGGCGGCGATCCGAGCCGCCCCCAGAGCAGCGCGCCGCCCACGATGAGGATGCCCAACGCACCGATCTTGGCGACGGTCATCACGTTCTGCACGACGGCGCCGGGCTTCACGCCCAGATAGTTGACCGCCGCCAGGCCGGCGATCGTGACGCCGGCCACGCCTAACTGCGCGCCCGCGTCCAGCGGAGTGAAGTGCGCCACGTACCCCGCGAATCCGACGGCCACCGCGGCAATGGCGCCCGATGCGATGAGCAGCAGCGACATCCAGCCGTAGAGAAACGCCGGCAGCGCGCCGAATGCCTCGCGGATGTAGACGTAGGCGCCGCCGGCGTCCGGGATCAGCGCCCCGAGCTCGGCGTAGGTGAGCGCGCCGGCGAAGGCGACGACTCCGCCTAACGCCCACACCAGCAGCACCCATCCCGCCGTCGGCAGCTCCTTGGCCGTCTCGGACGGCGTGAAGAAAATGCCGCTGCCGATGATGCCGCCGACGACCAGCATCGCGGCCGAGAAGACGCCGAGCTCCCGCCGCAGCCCGGACGCCGCGACGTCCGCCGGGCTGGACGCGGCCGGCCTCAGACGACGATCAGGTCGCGTTGGTACTCGCGCGGCGTGATCGTCACTGCCGTGTCGCCGATGTGCGCGTTGACTTCGCTGCGCACGCCGATTTCGCCGGCGATGTAGATACCGGGCTCGATCGAGAACGCCACGCCCGGAATGAGCCGCCGCTCCTCGCGTGTCTCGAAGTTGTCGATGTGCGGCCCCGAGCCGTGCAGCTGGATCGCGTCGATCGAATGTCCCGTGCGGTGGGTGAAGTACTGGCCGAACCCGCGCGCGGTGATCACGCCCCGCGCCGCGTCGTCCACATCGGCGCCGCGAATCGGTTCGCCGCCTAACGCGCGCTCCCGCACGATCGCGATCGCCGCGTCGCGCGCGTCGCGCACCGCTTCCCATACAGTGACCGCGCGCGTGCTCGGCGCGCCGATGGCCCCCATCCACGTCTGGTCGGCGAAGATGCCGCCGCGCTCCCTGGCCCAGAGGTCCACCAGCACCAGCTCGCCAGGCCGGATGGTGCGCGGCCGGCTGGCCGACGGCGCATAGTGTGGATTGGCCGCGTTAGGCCCGGCCGCCACGATGGCCGGATGGTCGAACTCCAGGTGGGCGCGCTGGAACTGCTCGACGATCCAGCGCTGCAGCTCGTGCTCGGTGATCGCCTGTCCGGCGCCGATGCGGCGGCCGGCCTCGGCGATGGCATTGCGTCCCACCGTCGCCACGATCTCGGCCGCGCGCTCGTGCGATTGCAGTTGTTCCGGCGTCCACAACGCGTAGAAGCGCGTGACCAGCTCGGCCGACGGCACCACATCGCCGCCCGCCGCGCGCACGAGGTCGAGCACGCCCGCCGGAACGCGGTCGACATACGGCACCGCGTCGCCCGGCGAATACTCCATCGCGACGCGTTTGCCGCGGACGAGCGACGCGATCGCCTGTTCGAGCGAGCGCCACGAGCTGTATCGCTCGCGACCCCACTCGGCGGGCCAGTCCCGCCACGGCCCTTGCTCTATCGCGTGGGTGACCGCGACCGGATTGCCGTCACGCGGGATGTACGCGAAGATGCGGCGCGTCATCATGCCCTTGAGTCCGAGAACGCCGCCGGCGACCGGGTTCATGCCCTGAAAATCGAACAACAGCCAACCATCCACTCCGGCGTCCTTGAGCGCCCGTTGCACATCGGGCAGCGTCTCCTTCGTCAGCATGATGTCGTCGTTTGAGAGTTAGGCGGACCGCGTCACGCGGCACCGGCGTTGGTGGCGGCGTCGTCGCGGTGAATCGAGCGCCATTCGGCCCGCCACTCGCACGTGCCTTCGCCGCGCGCCGCGCACCGGACGTGATCCACCGACCCGCCGCTCGCGCCCAGGAGGCGGAGCAGCTCGTGAAAGAACGATTCGTAGTATGCACATCCGACGCCGCGCGGCGGCACGTCGACGGTCGCCGACTTCGGCACCTCGAGCATCAGAAACGAGCCGTGACGCCGCACCGAACCATTGAGGTACTTCCCTGCAATGCGCTGCGTCTGTCGCAGCGCGATCGGTCGCGCGAGCAACGACGGCAGCGAGGCAATGAGTGAACGAGACGGCGACGCGATCGACTGATACGTCTGGGCGGCCAGATAGCGGCCGGCCGCTCGAAATACCGCTTCGGCGTCCGGCCTCCGGCCAAGCAGCTTGGCGATACCCACCGTCTCATCGTATTCGGTGCGCTGGTGCTTTTTTGCGGCGTCCGTGAAGCGCTGGATCTGCGCGTACACGGTTTCACTCAAGCCGAGGCGTTTATTTCGAAGTTCGGGGACGAGCTCCGCGTCGAGATCGTCGTCGGGGCTGTCCACGCTGCGGACCGCCTCGAGAAAGCTCAGCGGGAGAAGCGCGTCGACCGTTGTAGGCATTTGCAGGGGCGGGAACGCTGAAAGGCAGCACCCAAGGTAACCGGCGCGAGAGGGGGGTTCAAGATTTTTTGGGAACCGATCTCGCCGTCGAATGCTTCAACATCGGAACGATCGATCGGATTGCGTCCGACGCACACACGTCGCGAAGCGGGGCGTTGCGCCGCTCGAGCGCAACGCCAGGCGTTGGTGCACAGTACTCACCAACGAGGGCCTGGGGTCCTATAATCGAGAGCGGCATGAGCACCAACCCACACGCAGACGATCGGTCTCATATGACCTGTACCGAGGTTCTCGAGCGAATCTACGAGTACCTCGACGGTGAGCTGACGACGGAAGTCGAGTTGCAGATTCGCGACCACTTGGCGTTTTGCCGCAAGTGCTTTCCGCATTTCCGTCACGAGCAGGTTTTTCTTCGCTTCATGGAACGGCGCGCCACGATTGCGAAGGCACCTCCCGCCCTGCGGCGCCGCATCATGCAAATGCTGATCGACGAGGAAGCGTCGCGCCCGTTGGAGTGATTGCACGCGCGCTGATCGGATTCGCACTGGCGTGCGCGATCTCGCTGATCGCGTGGCGCGTGCGTGCTCTGTCGCCGAGTGGCGCGGTCGCGGGTGCGATCGTCGGAACGGCAGCGCTCGCCGCCGGTTGGTCGTGGGGGGTCCTTCTTTTTGCTTTCTTTGTGACCGGCACCGCGCTTTCGCGCGCCCAACGCGAAAACACGTTGCGCCGCACTGAATCCGTCGTCGCCAAAGGCGGAACTCGGGACGCGGTGCAGGTGCTGGCCAACGGGGGGCTGTTCGCCCTTGCAGCGCTTGCCTACCTCGTGGTTCCGGTCATGGCCTGGATGGCGATCGGTGGTGGGGCACTTGCAGCCGCTTCGGCGGATACATGGGGTACGGAGGTGGGAACACTTTCGTCCCGATCCCCACGATTGATCACGACGTGGCGGCGGGTCGCTGCTGGAACTTCCGGCGGCGTCACGATCGTCGGCCTCCTCGCAAGCGTCGCCGGGGGGGTATTCGTCGGGGTCATGGCGTGGCTCGTGCACTGGCCACCACACGTTGCGGTCGCCGCGGCCGCAGGCGGAATAGCGGGTGCGTTGGCGGATTCGCTCGCCGGCGCTGCCCTGCAGTCTCGACGGAGATGCACGCGATGCGGCGTGCTCACCGAACGGCCTGTGCACACCTGCGGCGACGCCACGCAACGGATCGGAGGCATTCCATGGTTGGACAACGACGGGGTGAATCTGCTGGCGGGTCTAACGGGAGCGGCGGTGGCGCTGGTCCTGGCCGGCGCTCGATAAGGGCGGCGTTCGCGCGAGCCGCGGTCGTCGCGCTGGCGGTGGTGGCGGTGGCGTGCATCGACACGACTACGCCGCAGTATTTCAACAACGGCGGCTTCAACAACGGGGTGGGCGGCGGCGGCGGTGGCGGCGGACAGCTCGACAGCAACCTTGTCGGGTCGTGGTCGGAGACGATCGTCGACACGGTGGCCGGCGATCCGACCAACCAGCAGACGATCTGGCAATTCAACGCAGACGGCACGGCATCGCGGACGGTGATAACGTTCGACATCACGACGAGCGTGTCGGACACGACGATCTCGAACGGCACGTGGACGGCCGACGGCAGCACGGTGTCGATCACGTTCCAGGCGCCGAACCCGGGCACGGAGCAGTTCACGTACGTCATCAATGGCAGCACACTCTTACTCGGCCAAACGGAGTTCGTGCGAACAGGGTGACGACGCTCCCTCGTCCGCGCCGGTAGCGCGCGACCGACGGCCGGCGGCTTCGCCGGCCACGCGTCCGAGGGTGCTCCTCGTGAGCACCAACCGCGAGCGGCAGCCGATGCCCGTCGTGCCTAACGGTGTGGCGTGTGTGGCGTCGGCGTTGGACCAGGCAGGATACACGGTGCGGGTGGCGGATCTTTGTTTTGCCTCCGATCCCCATGCCGCCGCCCGCGCCGCCGCCACGACGTTCCAGCCGGATGTCATCGGCGTCTCGGTCCGCAACATCGACAACAGCGACCTGATCGCGCTCGAGCACTACACGCCCGAGGCGGCGGCCGTGCTGCGCACGTTGCGCGAGGCCGCGCCCGGGGCCCGGATCATCGCCGGCGGCGCCGCGTTCGGCGTCGCACCGGCGTCGCTGTTCGATGAGTTAGGCGTGGACTACGCGGTGGCCGGCGACGGTGAGCGCGCCACGACGGCATTGCTCGACGCGCTCTCGGCCGGCCGCGATCCGGCGGGGATTCCTGGCGTCGTGCACCGCGACCAGTCGGCGACGATCGTCACGCCGCCGGGTGGCGATCCCGACGTCGATGCCTTCCCCGCCGCTCGCATGCATCGGTGGCTCGACCTCGCGAAGTACGAGCGGCGCGGCGGGACGGTGCCCATCCAGACCAAGCGCGGGTGCGTGTTCAAGTGCATCTACTGCACGTACCTCAACGTGGAGGGGTGGGGCTATCGCCTGCGCGATCCCGAGCACGTCGTGGATGAAATGGACGAGCTGGTTCGCGACGCGGGCGTGCATCATTTCGAGTTCGTGGATTCGACGTTCAATGCCCCGCCCCGCCACGCGGCGGCGATCTGCGAAGCGATCACGCGGCGGCCGCTCAAGGTGCGGCTCGACACGACCAACTTCACGCCGGCCGCGGTGCCGCCGTACCTGCTCGGTACGATGCATACGGCGGGATTCCGCTGGTTAGGCATCACGGCCGAGAGCGCGAGCGATCGCGTGCTCGAGCGCCTGGAGAAGGGCTTCGACGCGGCGCGCGTGCGAGAGGTCGCGGGCCAGGTGGAGCGCGCCGGCATCGGCGTCCTCTGGATTTTTCTCGTGGGCGGTCCGGGCGAGACGATGCAGACGCTCAACGAAACGCTGGCGTTCGCCACGGAGCGGCTCGAGCGGGGCGACGCCGTGTACGTCACCGTCGGGCTGCGCGTGTATCCGGGGACGACGCTGCATCGCATCGCGCTCGACGAGGGCGTGGTGGAGCACGGCGACGCGCTGCTGGTGCCGCGGTTCTACTTCTCGAGTGCGATGTCGATCGAGGCGACGGTGGCGCGGCTGCGCCAGGTGGCGGCGCGTCATCCGCGGTTCATGTTCTCGGCCGACTCCCGCTCGGCGATCCTGCCGTACTTGACGCGGCTGGCGTCGCTGCTGCGCCTGCCGCGGCCGCACTGGCGGTACATGGGTGTGTTCCGGCGGGTCGCGCGGTTAGGCGACCGGGTTCGCGCGGGCTGAGTGGCACACGCGCGCGTGATCGTGGTGGGCGCCGGGCCGGCGGGGAGTTCGACGGCGTGGCACCTGGCCCGGCGCGGCATCGACGTCCTGGTGCTGGACCGGGCGCGGTTTCCGCGGGAGAAGCCCTGCGCCGAGTACCTGAGTCCAGAAGCCTCGCGCCTGCTGGACGCGATGGGTGCGTTAGGCGCGTGCGAGCGCGCGGGGGCGGCGCAGCTGGCGGGCATGATGGTCCGGTCGCCTAACGGAGCCCTGTTGCGGGGCGACTTCGCCGCCGCGCACGGATTCCGGGGATTCCGCGATCGCGGGCTGGCGCTCCGGCGGTCGCTGCTCGACGCCATCCTGCTCGAACGGGCGCGGATCGCAGGCGCGCGGGTGGTGGAAGAAGAACGGGTGACGGGTCTCGTGCGGAACGCACGAGGCGCGGTGGCCGGCGTGGAGGTGCTCGACGCACGCGGCCAGTCCGCAGTGCGGCGTTCCGACATCGTTGTCGGCGCGGACGGCCTGCGCTCCGTGGTGGCGCGGCGGCTCGGATTGTCGCGCGCGCGACGGCTGCCCAGGCGCATCGCGATGATCGCGCACTATCGCGGGGTCGACGGCATGGGAGCGTACGGCGAGATGCACGTGGAGCGCGACGGCTATGCGGGGATTGCGGACGTGGGCGGTGGGCTGACTAACGTGGCCGTCGTCGCACCCGCGGCGCGCGTCAAGCGCGCCGCGGGGGCGGCGGCGGCCTTCTTCGACGGGTGGCTCCGAGCGCATCCACACTTAGGCGCGCGCTTGGCGCGCGCCGAACGTGTGGATGCGGTCCGAGCCACGGGGCCGTTCGCCCACCACGCGCGCCGCGCGTGGGCGCGCGGCGCGGCGCTGGTGGGCGACGCGGCAGACTTCTACGATCCGTTCACCGGCGAAGGCATCTATGCGGCGCTGCGCGGCGGCGAGCTGGTCGCGCCGCACATCGCGAACGCGCTCGAAGCACGCTCCCCAACCGATGCCGACGCTGCACTCGCCGCGTACGACGCCGAGCGCCGTCGCACGTTTCGCGGCAAGTGGCGCGTCGAGCGCCTGGTGTCGCTCGCCGTTGCCGTCCCTGCCCTCATGAACCGCGCCGCGCGGACCCTCGGCCAACGCAAGGACATGGCCGATCTGTTCGTCGGCGTCGCCGGCGACTTCGTCCCGCCGAGCGAAATTCTGTCGCTGCGCTATCTTCTCCGCCTGCTCGCGACCTGACGGAGATTCCGGACGCCATGATCGATGCACCGACGTTTCGCAGCACGCTTGGCCGGTTCGCGACCGGGGTCACCGTCGTCACCGCTCGAGATACATCGGGCCGCGACCACGGTATGACCGTGAGCGCGTTCTGTTCCGTGAGTCTCGATCCGCCGCGCGTCCTGTGCTGCGTGGAACGCAGCGCGGACATGTATCCGGTCATCGCGGGCGCATCGCAGTTCGCCGTCAACATCCTCACCACGGCGCAGGAAGCGATCTCGCGCCGTTTCGCCGAGGAACGCGACGACCGGTTCGACGGGTTGGGCTACACGCGCGGCGTCACCGGATGCGTGCTGCTCGACGACATTCTCGCGTATCTGGAGTGCAGCGTCGCGTCGCGATTCGATGGCGGCGACCACATGATCGTGTTAGGCGATGTGATCGCGGCCGGCGCGGCGGATGGCCGTCCGCTGCTGTATTATCGCGGCGGCTACGCGCAGATGGAGCGGTGATCGCCGTCACGCCGCGCCCGCGGCGCGGGCGCGAGTTCCTGGACGACGCCGAGCGGATGGACGCGCGCGTCGTCCGCCGCTCGTTAGGCGACGTGGCGCGCGCCAACACGTTGTTCGGCGGCACGCGCGCCGTGATCGCCGAGCTGCGCCGCGCCGTGGACGCCGCTGCGGACGAGCCGCTCACGCTGCTCGACGTCGGCACGGGCCGGGGCGACATCCCGGCGGCCGCCACCGAGTGGGGGCACCGCCGCGGCATCCAACTCGACACGATCGGCATCGAGCGATCGGAGTCGCTGGCGCGCATTGCAGCCGAGCGCACCATGGTGATGTCGGCCGACGCGCTGCACCTGCCGCTCGCCGACGACAGCGTGGACGTCGCCATGTGCTCGCAGGTGCTGCACCACTTCGAGCGCGCCGATGCAGCCGCGGTGTTGCGCGAGCTCGACCGCGTGGCGCGAACACGGGTAATCGTGAGCGACCTGCATCGCAGCTGGCTCGCCGCCGGCGGCATCTGGCTCGCGTCGTTTCCGCTGCGCTTCCACCCGGTGAGCAGGCACGACGGCGTAGTCTCCGTGCTGCGTGGATTCACGCGCCGCGAGTTGGGCGAGTTGATCGAGCAGGCCGTTGGGCAGCGTGCCGACGTCCGCTATCGGCTGGGTTTTCGCGTGACGGCGTCGTGGACGCCGGCACCAGCATGACGGCGGCGGGCACGATGCGCGACGCCGTGCGCCTTCCGCCGATGCCGGCGGGATGGGCAATGAACGTCACCGACGAACGCGTGGTTCGAGCACCCATCCGCACGATGTTTGCGCTGGCACGCGACGTCGATCGATGGCCGGAACACCTCGCGCACTATCGATGGGTACGATTCGAGGCGCGCGACGCGGTGGGCGGCGGGCTCGTGGCGATGTCAGCGTCGCGTCCGTTCGGGCCAGTGTCGTGGCCCACGTGGTGGACGTCGGAAATGGCGATCGATGAGGCGCGGCCGGCGATACGATTTCGGCACGTGCGCGGCATCACGCGCGGGATGGAAGTGGAGTGGTCGTTCGAGGAGCATCACGACGGTGTGCTCGTACGCATCGTACATTCGTGGAACGGGCCGCGGTGGCCGATGATTGGTGTGACAGCGGCTCGACACGTGATCGGGCCGGTGTTCATTCACGGCATCGCGAGCCGAACGCTGGCAGGGTTGGCCGCGGTTGCAGAGCGCCGGTGACGGCGCGCCCACATGGGATCCTCGAACGCTTGGCGTGAATATGTCTCGTCGCGTAGTGATCACCGGTATCGGCTGCATCACCCCGATCGGCATCAGTGTCGATGGTCTCTGGTGCGGGCTTCAGGCGCAGCGATCGGCTGTGACCGAGGTGTCGCGGTTCGATCCGTCGCCGTTCCGCAGCCACCTGGCGGGCGAAGTACGGGACTTCGAGCCTAACGACTTCCTCGAGAAGAAGCGCGCCCGCCGGCTGGACCGGTTCGGGCAGTTCTCGGTGGCCGCGGCGCGCATGGCGATCGAGGATGCGCACCTCGACCTCGCCGTCGAGGACAAGGAGCGCGTGGGCACCATGATGGGCACTGCGTTAGGCGGCGTGGGCTACGCCGAGGAGCAGTGCGGCGTCTACTACCAGGGCGGCCTGCGCGACGTGGATCCGGCGCTCGCGCTGATGGTGTTCGGCGGCGCCGCGAGCTGCAACATCGCCATCGAGTTCGGCGTCCAGGGGCCCAACAGCACGAACGCGATGAGCTGCGCCTCGGGCACGATTGCGATCGGCGACGGCTTCCGCCAGATCCGCGACGACTACGCCGACGTGATGATCTGCGGCGGCGCCGAAGCGCCGCTCTGGCCGCTCTGCTTCGGCGCGTTCGCGATCATCCGCGCGATGTCCACCCGCAACGACGACCCGTCGAGCGCGAGCCGCCCATTCGATCGCGACCGCGATGGGTTCGTGATGGCCGAGGCGGCCTCGGTGCTGGTGCTCGAAGAGCGCGAACGGGCGATTGCACGCGGCGCGCCGATCTACGGCGAAGTGCTGGGCTTCGGGATGTCCAACGACGCCTACCACATGACCGCGCCGCGCCCCGATGGCTCGCAGGCCGCGCGGTCGATGCGGCGCGCGTTGGACGATGCGCACGTGCGCCCGGACGAGATCGACTACGTCAATGCGCACGGGAGCTCGACGCCGCTCAACGACGCTACGGAGACGCTGGCCATCAAGCACGTGTTCGGCGACCACGCCTACCGGATGCAGGTGAGCGGCACCAAGGGCTACTACGGGCATGCGTTAGGCGCGAGCGGGGCGATCGAAGCCGCCATCTGCGCGCTCGCCATGACGCGCGACTGGCTGCCGCCCACCGTGAACCTGGCCACGCCCGGCGACGGCTGCGACCTGGACTACATCCCGCGGATCGGCCGCGCCGCGCAACCCGAGCTGCTGTTGTCGAACTCGTTCGGCTTCGGCGGGATCAATGCCGCGCTCGTGCTCCGGAAGGCGAGCTGACGACGGGCCGTGTCCCGTTCGAGGACACGGCGAGCGCTTTGCGTAAGGCCTGCTGCACGGTGCGCTCGAGGGAGCGTGTGTCGCGGAACGGGTGGTCGCGCCGCCATTGGTCGAGGCCCATGACCGCCTTCGCCATCACCGGGTGGCCGCCCGCGCTGCCATAGCGCTTGAACGCCGCGCGCAGCCGATCGCCTAACTTTGCCTCGGGCGACAGCGCGCGCGTGCTCATCACCAGATTCTCGCCGAACACGCCCGAGACCGCGGACACCGACGCGCCGGCCATGCCGAGGCAGAATTCGGCCAGCTGCGCGACGATGTGTTCCTGATCCTCGGGCAGACGGCCCAGGTGCACGTACGCCAGTCCGCCGTGGACGCGCGGCCGCTGCAACGCTTCGCCGAACCGCTTGAGCGCCAGCGTGCCGTACGACGGATGCTGGATGCGGCGCAGCATCGCCTGATCGGCGCGCGGGAACAGATACGCGAACATCTGCAGGTCGTCGTCGCTGGCCGACCGCGACAGCGACTTTGTGTCGGTGACGATGCCGTAGAGCAGCGCGGTCGCCAGCGGCGTCGCGATTTCTTCGTCGGTCGATGCGAGCAGATACTCGGCGGCCATCGTCGCGCTCGCGCCGAACCACGTGCGCACGTCGCGGTAGCTGGCGCGGTAGGGGCCGCTCGTGGGATGGTGATCCAGCACGGCCGCCACTTCGGGCAGCGGCACCGTGAAGTACGGCGGCTGCACGTCGACGAGCACGAGCGGCACCCAGTCGGCGAGCTGGCGGCGCGTGACGTGCTTGACGAGGATGCCCAGCTCCTCGATGAGGCGGCGATTTTCGGGGCGCGTGACGTAGCCTAACGTGATGATCGGCGAGCGCTCGGGCCTCAGGCCTAACGCGCGACGCAGCGCGAGGGCCGAGGCAATCGCATCGGGGTCCGGGTCGTTCTGCACCAGGAACGCGCACGTCCGGCTCCCGCGTAGCGCGCGGCGCAGGCCGCGCAGGCGCTTGTGCGATGCCACGCGGCGCACCACGAGCTCGATCGCGTCGGCGAGCAGCTCGCCCTCGTCCAACCAGCGAAGGCCATCGCGTGCCGGTCCATGGTGTGCGCTGCGCCAGTGGTCGATGACCAGAATCGACCCCGGCGGGAACGCGGCGCGCACGGCGCGCGCCACGCGGCGCGCCCGCGATTCGTCGGCGAGGTCGATGACCGCGATGGCGTCGCGCCCCTCCAGCGGCGCGAACGTCTCAGATTTCGATGGATCGCCGTGCAGCGGAACGGACCAATCGGGAACGCGTTCGTGATCGTCAGTCCAGAGAAACACTTCGCGACCGGCGAGCGCACTTTGCCGCAGCGCCTGCAACCGCCCCGGCTGGTCCGACACGAACAGCACGCCGACCTTGGACTGTGACGACGATTGCATGGGCGTCATGCGATCGTTCACGGACCGGATGCCACTACGAACTGTTCGTCGTATCGCCGGATGGCGTCGTCGATCACGCGCAAGGCGATGTCGCTCTTCTCCCATCCGACCGTCTGGACACGTTTGCCTTCAAGGTCCTTGTAGATGTGGAAGAAGTGCTCGACTTCCTTGAGATAGTGCTGCGGGATGTCGGCGATGTCGAAGAACTCGGCGTAGAAGGGATCATGGCTGGGCACGCCAAGAATCTTGTAGTCGAGCTCGCCGCGGTCCAGCATCCGCAGCACGCCGATGGGTCGGGTATCGATCTGGCAGCCCGGGAAGGTCGGCTCGTTGAGGAGCACGAGGACGTCGCACGGGTCGTGGTCCTCGGCGAGCGTACGCGGGATGAAGCCGTAGTCGCCCGGGTAGTGGACAGCCGAGAACAGCACGCGATCGAGGCGAAAGAGGCCCGATCGCTTGTCCAGCTCGTATTTGTTCTTGCTGCCGCTCGGGATCTCGACGACGGTCGTGACCTCGTCCGGCGGATGCGGTCCGGGCGGCAGGTCGTGCCAGGGGTGGATCACGGGGCCGCGGGTTGCGGCGCGCGGGCGGCGTCGGCGTCGGACGGCCGGTGCATCGTGCCCTTGTAGGTCATCGGCTCCTCGACGACGCCGAAATTCTGCCGCGCGAGCTCGGCGACGCGCCGCATTTGTTCGGGCGTGAGCGGCGGCGCATCTGATGCGGCGGCGAATTCGGCGAGCTGCTCGCGGTCGTAAATGTTGGGCAGCGTGGTGACGACGCGCGGCTCGGCGAGGAGCCACTGGAGGGACGCCTGGCCTAACGTCGCCCGCGTGGTGAGGAAGTCGAGCGTCTTGACTTTGCGGACGCCGTTGACGAGCCACGACCGGGGCCGGTGGCGGCGGTGGTCGTGCTCGGGGAACACCGTGTCTTCGCTGTACTTGCCCTCGAGCATGCCCGACGCGTGGGTGACGCGGATGTTGAACACACAGTTAGGCGCGTGGGCCCGCGCCGCCTCGAGCATGGCCGTGCCGGGGTGCTGCTCGAGGATGTTCCAGATCATCTGGATGGTGTTGATGTCCGGTTCGCGTTCGACGAGCTCCACCGCTTCGTACAGCCAGCCGATGGCGGGGCCGAACGCGGCGCCCCAGGCCCGGATTTTCCCTTCGCGCGTGAGGGCGCGCATCGTCTCCCAGACTAACGGATCGCGGACGTGCTGCATCTTCACGTTGTGCAGCTGGAGCACGTCGATGTAGTCGGTGTTCAGACGGCGCAGGCACTGTTCGACCGCGTGGCGCATGAAGGCCGGCTCGAAGCGCTGGGGCAGCTCGCTCTGGCCGCGGCGGGCGGACTGCGCCGCGGCGTCGTAGATGTCGTAGCCGATTTTGGTGCCGTACACGACGCGATCGCGCATGGTGCCGAACGCGGTGGCGAGCTGGCGTTCACTTCGCCCGTTGCCATAGGCATCGGCGGCATCGAAGAAGGTGACGCCGTGCGTGTCGTACGCCTCTCGGAGCATGGCGACGGCTTCGTCGTCGGTTTTTTCGCCCCACCATCCGGTGGAGAGGGTCCAGAGGCCGAAGCCGACCTCGCTCACCGAGACGCCGGTGCCGGGGAATTCGCGATGGTGCATGGTGCCGCTCCTAACGCGCGCCAGGGCGGCCCTCGCTCCAAAGCCTAACGGAGTCGAGCAGCCGCGTCGACCGCACAATACGTGATGATGATGTCCGCGCCGGCGCGGCGAATGGCAGTGAGCGACTCCATCATCGCTCGGTCGCCGTCGAGCCACCCGCGCTCGGCGGCTGCTTTAATCATAGCAAATTCGCCGCTCACCTGATAGGCGGCGAGGGGGACCGCGGTCGTGCGCCGCACGCGCGCGATGACGTCGAGGTACGGGCCGGCGGGCTTCACCATCACGGCATCCGCGCCCTCGTCGAGGTCGAGCTTCACTTCGCGCAGCGCTTCGCGCGCGTTCGCTGGGTCCATTTGATAACCGCGTCGATCGCCGGTCTTGGGCGTGGATTCCGCCGCCTCACGGAACGGGCCGTAAAACACGGAGGCGAATTTGGCGGCGTACGACAGGATGGGCGTGTGCGCGTACTGCGCGCCATCGAGTGCGCGGCGAATCGCAGCGACGCGGCCATCCATCATGTCGCTCGGCGCGACGATGTCCGCGCCGGCGTGCGCGTGCGACACGGCTTCGCGCGCGAGGAGCTCGAGCGTCGCATCGTTGTCGACGTCGCCGTCCACGAGCATGCCGCAGTGGCCGTGGTCGGTGTACTCGCAGAGGCACACGTCGGTGATCACGACCAAGTTAGGCAGCTCGCGTTTGAGCGCGCGCACGGCGCGTTGCACGGGCCCGTCGTCGGCCCAGGACTCGGTGCCCGTCGCATCTTTGTGTTCCGGGATGCCGAACAAGAGCACGCCGCCCACGCCGGCCTTGGCCGCGCGCTCGGCGTCGCGCAGCAGTTCGTCGACCGACGTTTGGGCCACGCCGGGCATCGCGTCGATGGTCCGGCGTACGCCGGTGCCGGCGCGCACGAACAGCGGGAGGATGAGCTGCTCGGGCACGAGGTGGGTTTCGCGGACGAGGCGGCGCAGCGATTCGGTGCGGCGCAACCGGCGAGGGCGTTGAATCGGGAATGCCATGTGCCTAACGGAAGGAGCGGGACGGCGGGGGCGGCATCATTCGGGCTGCGGCGCCGGCACGGCCTCGAGGCCGCGCAGCGCGGCGAGGATTTCGGCCGCGCCCCGGCGGATGAGATCGGCGGCGAGGCGCGCGCCCGACGATGCCGGATCGCCGGCATCGACGGAGGCGCTGCCGCGCAGGACGCGGCGACCATCGACGTCGGCGATGAGCCCATGGAGCACGAGACCCGACGCTTCCGCCATGACCAGCGCGCCAATGGGCACCTGGCATCCCCCTTCGAGCGCGGCGAGGAACGCGCGCTCGGCGGCAACGGCCATGGCCGTCGGCGCGTGATCGAGCCGCGCGAGGATGCCTAACGTGGCCGCGTCGTCGGCGCGCGCCGTGACGGCGATCGCCCCCTGTCCCGGCGCCGGCAGCCACTCGGGCGGTTCGAGCCACGCCGAGATGCGGCCGTGCGCGTCGAGGCGGCGGAGGCCGGCGGCGGCGAGGATCGCGGCGTGCACCTGGCCTTCATCCACTTTGCGCACGCGTGTGGGGACGTTGCCGCGCAGATCGACCACGTCGAGGTCGGGCCGGGCGGCGCGCAGTTGCGCGCGGCGGCGCAAGCTCGATGTGCCGACGCGGCTGCCGCGCGGCAACTCGGCCAGCGACTCGGCGGCGATGCTCTCGTTGACGACGAGGACGTCGCGCGGATCTTCGCGCTCGAGCACAGCGGCGATCGTTAGGCCTGGGGGCGAATCGGTGGGCAGGTCCTTGAGCGAGTGCACGCAGCAGTCGACTTTGTCCTGCGCGAGCGCGGCCTCGAGCTCGTG